>JBILCS010000105.1:0-4218 GCA_044353005.1 Sediminibacterium sp.
AAATTAATATGTATTGATTTTATTGGTATTCCATGCCTACTGCTTTTCTTACAGTTGTTAAAGTTGCAGAGGCACTTGCTCTTGCTTTGTCTGCACCTTGATGTATGATTTTTAAAAGTAGCGCTTTATTGTTTTGTAAGTCAGTTGCTTTATTACGAATTGGGTTGATGAATTGAACCATATCTTCGGCCAATTGTTTTTTCATATCACCATATCGAATGATACAATTACCATCTGAACTATTGTTAAAGTCGTCCTCGAATTTTTGTACAGTATCTGCGGTGCTCACTAAACTCATTAGGGTAAATAAGTTTTGAATATAATCAGGTTTTACGGAATTAGGTGTTAGTGGTCCTTGATCTGTTTTTGCTTTCATCACTTTTTTACGAATCATTTCATCTTCATCTGCTAAAAACAAGGTCGTCATTTGATTTTCGCTCTTGCTCATTTTGCCGTTGCCATCTAAGCCCATGATTTTAACCAATTCACTGTTATAATTAAAGGCATAAGGCAGCGGGAAGGTCTCTCCATAGCGGTGATTGAACCTTTCGGCAAAATTTCTTGCCATTTCTAAGTTTTGCTCTTGGTCTTTTCCAACTGGTACTTTTACTGCGCGATGAATTAAAATATCAGCAGCTTGTAATACGGGATAAGTCAACAAACCTGCATTCACATTTTCAGGTTGCATCCTTACTTTATCTTTAAATGTAGTGGTCTTTTCTAATTCACCTTTATAGGCCAACATATTTAAATACAAATATAATTCTGCAATTTCTGGCACATCACTTTGTACATATAAAGACACTTTCTCTGGATCTAATCCACAAGCAATATTTTCTGCTACCACACGAAGCACACTTTCTTGTAAAGTTTTTGTGTCAGGATGGGTCGTTAAGCTATGCCAATTGGCTACAAAAAAATAGCAATTGAATTCATCTTGCATGCGGACATAATTGCGCATGGCACCAAAATAATTTCCTAAATGTAAGAACCCGGTAGGCCTTATTCCACTCAATACAATTTCCTTTTCCATAGCTGTGCGAAGATAATGAATCACAATCCCATTTTTTGCCATCTTTTTGGGATATTTGTCCCGAATCTAAAAAAAATCGCTTGAGCCTAGCTACGCTTTTATCCAGTCCTATTGAATACCTAAAGGGTGTAGGCCCTCAGAGGGCTGAATTGCTTAAAAAAGAGCTCAGTATCTATACTTTCGGCGATTTATTACATCATTTTCCACATAGGCATGTAGATAAGACCATTGTGACGCCTATCAGTCAGCTCACTCCCGAGATGGATTTCATCCAGGTCAAAGGGGTTTTATTGGGTCTGCATTCCATTGGAGAGAAGCGCTCAAAAAGGATGGTGGCCCAATTAAGAGATGAATCAGGTTATTTAGAATTGGCCTGGTTTCAAGGAATTCAGTATGTTCAAAAGAATTTAGTGGAGGGGCAGACCTATTTGGTTTTTGGCAGGTTGGGCTTTTTTAATGGTAAACCTCAGATTGTGCATCCAGAAATTGAACCTTTTGAACTGAATACGATGGCACAAAAATCATTGCTTGAGCCGGTGTATGGTTCCACAGAAAAATTAAAAGCAAGAGGATTGAATGGAAAACAAATTGGCAAACTAACCCAGGTATTGTTTCAACAAATAAGTGAAAGGGATTTGCCAGAAAATTTACCTGCTCATGTATTAGTAGATAGAATGGGCAGATGGGAGGCCTATAGACAGATCCATTTCCCATCCAATCAGGCAAAATATAAACAAGCATTGTCTCGATTGATTTTTGAAGAATTATTCATTGCGCAAATTAGATTGAATTTAATTAAGATAGATCGGCATAAAAATAGCAAAGGGCAGGTGTTTGAAAAAGTAGGGGATTACTTTAATACATTTTATAATAATTATTTACCCTTTGAATTAACGGGTGCCCAAAAAAGAGTCATCAAAGAAATTAGAGTGGATGTGGCAAAGGGTTTTCAGATGAATCGATTGTTACAAGGGGATGTAGGCAGTGGTAAAACAATGATTGCATTAATGGCGATGTTAATTGCTGCAGACAATGGATTTCAGAGTTGTTTAATGGCCCCTACCGAAATTTTAGCACAACAACATTATAGTAGTTTAACAGAACTCTTAAAGGAAATGCCTGTCGAAGTGGCTATTTTAACTGGTAGCACCAAGGCTGCAGAGCGAAGAAGAATTTTAAAAGGACTAGCAGAAGACACCATACATTTTGTGGTGGGTACGCATGCATTGATTGAGGATCCAGTACAATTTAAAAAATTAGGATTGGCAGTCATTGATGAACAACATCGATTTGGTGTGGAGCAAAGATCAAAGCTTTGGAAAAAAGCATCCATCCCGCCACATGTGTTAGTGATGACCGCAACGCCTATCCCAAGAACCTTAGCAATGACGGCTTATGGCGATTTGGATTATAGTATTATGGATGAATTACCTCCAGGAAGAATGCCTATTAAAACAGTTCATCGCTATGAAACATCGCGCGCGAGTGTGATGGATTTTGTAAAATCAGAAATACAAAAAGGAAGACAAGCTTATTATGTATATCCATTGATTGAGGAAAGTGAAAAGTTGAGTTATGAGGATTTAATGCAGGGCTATGAACAAGTAAAAAGTTATTTTCCTGAACCCAAATATAAAATTAGCATGGTGCATGGAAAGATGCACAATGATTTAAAATCGGAGAACATGAACCGATTTAAATCGGGTGACACGCAAATATTAGTGGGCACAACAGTGATAGAAGTAGGCGTGAATGTACCCAATGCATCGGTGATGGTGATAGAGAGTGCAGAAAAATTTGGTTTATCACAATTGCATCAGTTAAGAGGCAGGGTAGGTAGGGGTTCGGAGCAGAGTTATTGTATTTTATTAAGTAGCGTAAAGGCAAGTAGAGAAGCGAAAGAAAGATTAAAAATCATGTGCAATACCACAGATGGTTTTGTGATAGCAGAAAAAGATTTAGAAATTAGGGGGCCTGGAGATATAGATGGCACAAGGCAAAGTGGCGCATTGAATTTTAAATTGGCAAGTTTGATCAATGATCGACCTACTATGGAAATAGCCAAAGAAGCAGCTGCAGTGATCTGTGAAAAAGATCCCAATTTGACTATGCCAGAACACTTGGTGATTCGCAGCTTTTTACAGACCCAAAAAACTAAAATTGGCTGGGGTAAGATTGCCTAAGCCCATCAATTTTAAGTATCTTGCTTCCAAGAAGCCACCATCTGGGAGGCATTATGATACATTCAAATATTTAGTATGAAATACGATCCACTTGATCCAACCCTATTTATACAAAACAGAAAGCGTTTTGTAAGTCAAATGCAAAAAAATAGCATCGCTGTTTTTGTAAGCAACGACGAGTTTCCAAGTAATGGAGATGCATTGCATGGCTTTGTACAAAATTCAGATTTATTTTGGTTATCCGGTATTGAGCAAGAAGGTACCATGGTGGTCTTGTTTCCAGACAATCCAGATCCTAAGTATAGAGAAGTATTGGTCTTGATTCGTCCACAAGAGTTAAAAGAAATCTGGGATGGCAAAAGATTAAGAGCGCATGAAGCCACTGCTATTTCTGGTATGAAAACCATTGTTTGGGTAGATAGTATTGACGCGATGTTACAAACCTGGATTCATTTGGCCGATGCGATTTATTTAGACTCCAACGAGAACGATCGTAAAAATAATTTAGTTAGAACAAATGAATATCGATTTATAGACGAGATGCAATCTCGCTATCCATTGCATCAATACTTACGCGCAGCTAAAATCATGAAAGCCTTGAGGGCCATCAAAACAAAGCAAGAAGTAGTTGTGATTCAAAAAGCCATTGATATTACTGAGTCTGCATTTAGAAGGTTATTGCAATTTATACAACCAGGGGTGAATGAGTGTGAGGTTGAAGCAGAAATCTATCATGAATTTTTAAGACAAAAAGCAACAGGTGTTGCATACCACAGTATTTTAGCGAGCGGAGATAATGCAAGAACTTTGCATTATACAAGTAATAATAATATTTGTAAAGACGGAGAATTGATCTTGATGGATTTTGGCGCGGCCTATGGCGGTTACAATGCAGATTTAACAAGAACAGTTCCAGTGAATGGTAAATTTACCAAGCGTCAAAAGGAAGTGTACAATGCTTGTTTGCATTTACATGATTATGCAAAATCAATTTTAAAGCCA
>JBILCS010000045.1:0-13908 GCA_044353005.1 Sediminibacterium sp.
CGATATGGCCATACAATAAAGTGGCATTGCTATGCATGCCAAGTTCATGTGCAGTTTGGTGAATTTCCAACCAGCCATTCGCATCTACTTTATCATCACAAATAATGGTACGAATATCCGGATGAAAAATTTCGGCACCACCACCAGGTAAAGAATCCAATCCTGCTTCATGTGCTAAACGCATTCCTTCTTGAATCGATACTTTTGCTTTACGGAACATATAATCCAATTCAACTGGCGTAAATGCTTTGATATGTAATTCTGGGCGATGTGCTTTGATAGCGCGCATTAAATCCAAGAAAAATGCTAAGGTTAATTTAGGATGTACTCCACCCACAATATGTACTTCAGTCACTGGTTTGCCATCATAAGATTTTACGATATCCATCATTTGGTCTATCGTTAATTCCCATCCTTCCTCTTTATGGGCATATAATTTTGAATAAGAACAAAACTTACAAGAGAAAACACAAATATTGGTAGGTTCGATATGAAAATTGCGATTGAAATAAGTAAGGTCACCATGCAATTCATTTCTTTTCCAGTTGGCTAAAGCACCTACATAGGGGAGGGATGATTTTTCGAACAAGGCAACACCATCTTCAAAACTGATGCGTTCGTTTTGTAAGATTTTTTGACCGATTGCTTTTAATGTAAGGTCTTCTTGAGCATCCACCAACACTTGAATTTGAGCCTTATTCATAAACGATGAAATTAAGCCACAAAGTTACTTAATAAGGACTTGATTACCATCTTATGTTTAAACTCTTTATCAATATTTAAGCTAAGCTTTAACCTTGATTCTACTAACGGTAAACAAATCTTACCCAATTAAAATACCAGCAATACTTGCAGACAAATAAGAAGCTAAGGTTCCAGCTAACAGGGCTTTAAGGCCTAATTCAGCAAGGTCTTTACGACGGGACGGTGCTAATTCTCCAATGCCACCAATTAGCATACCTACACTGCTGAAATTGGCAAAACCACAAATTGCGATACTCACAATCAACAAACCTTTCTCTGTTACAATTGGGATCACTTTGCTAGTTAAACTTTTAAACGCAACAAATTCATTGATGGTTAATTTTTGACCAAGTAAGGTTGCTGCATTCTGTACATCTACACTTGGGATCCCCATGGCCCAAGCCATTGGATAAAATAATTTGCTAAAAATAAAGTTCAAGCTTAAATCTAGATTGGAGCTAAAAAGATGGCCAATTTTTAATAAGCTCCAGTCAACCAATGCGATTAATGCAATAAATCCAATCAACATGGCAATCACGTTCATGGCAATTTTAAATCCATCTCCAGCTCCATGTGTAATGGCGTCGATGGTGTTACTATATTGACTCTTGACTTCTAAAGTGACTTTTCCCATGGTTTGAGAAGCTTCTGTCTCAGGAAATAATATTTTTGCAATGACCAAGGCACCGGGAGCGGCCATCAAACTTGCAGTAATTAATTTTGGTGCTAAGTCCATTCCAGCTTGTGCACCCATATTGGCATAAACCACAAGTATACCACCAGCAATACAAGCCAAGCTTCCGCTCATGCTTGCTAAAATTTCACTTTTGGTCATGGTCGGTAAATAGGGACGAATCATCACTTGCGCTTCTACTTGTCCAACAAATGCACTAGCTACATTGCTTAATGCTTCTGCGCCACTCACACGCATAATAAAATTCATTGCCTTTGCAATCACCGATATAATGCGTTGCATAATGCCAAAATGATAGAATAAGGCCACTAAAACACATACTAATATAATTGTCGCTGTCACGTTGAAAGCAAACACAAATCCACCATTGGTAAAATCAGTTGCGCCAGCAGGCCCCATCGCGGCAACCCCACCATATACAAATGCCGCACCTTGACGTGCAAATTCCTCGATTTTCCCCATCCCTTTACCTAAAATCTGAAAAAACTTAGTAATGGCAGGTATTTTTAAGATCAAAATACCAATGGTTAACTGAAGCGCTAAGCCACTCAATACTAAGCGATAATTGATGTTTTTTTTATTGTTAGAAAACAAAAAAGCAATCATTAAAATCAATACAATGCCAATTAGGCCTTGGAATCTATCCATGGGGTTAATTTAGGAAAGGAAGGTAATTAAATTATTGTTATTTTTTTGATTAGGATACATAAAAAATCCCACTCGTTTGAAGGAGCAGGATTTCAATAAAGTCGTTATTTCAATTACATATGAGATTGGATCTTCTTGTCTAAAACAGCCTTTGGAACTGCACCAATTTGCTTATCTACTACTTCTCCTCCTTTTACAAAAAGGATAGCAGGAATTGAAGTGATACCAAAATTCATGCTTAAATTAGGATTCACATCCACATTCACTTTGCCAATATTCACTTTGCCTTCGTACTGAACAGCTAATTCTTCGATAACTGGTCCAATAGCACGACATGGTCCACACCATTCTGCCCAAAAATCGATTACACTTAACTTATCACTCTCAATCACTGTTTGTTGAAAGTTCGCGTCTGTAAATTCTAATGCCATAATTGTATTTTTATATTTTTCTTGTTCTTAATTGTAGTAGTACAAAATTAGCTCCAAACTTTAATATCTGCCATCTTGACTTTTCCACTTTAATATCCCTCATTGGGGACAATTAGTTGGCTAGTTTCACTTGAACGTTCAATTCTGGGTTCAGGTCTAGGAACTGAACAAAGTCATCGTTCACTAAAAAGCCTTTCTCAATCGTTAATAAACTTGCAGCAAGTTGCTCCCTTGGTTCTACAAATGTAATTTTAAGGGAAGTCCTTCCTGGGTTTGCTTTGATGTTCTTCTCAAAAAATTCAATCATATCGGCTCTTAGGTTCGCTGGATGTAAACTCAATTCCACAGTTCTGGTTTGTAGTTGCTTCACAGTTTCTAAAAGTGACATCGTCTGAACCTTAAATTCAAAATTATTAGGTTGATTGAATCTGTTTCTAAAGGCTCCGTTGATACAGACTTTTTGTCCCACTTCTAAATAATTTTGAAATTTGACATAATCCTCACTCCATAAGATAAAGTCCGTCTTGCCAGTAAAGTCCTCAATCGCAAATGAACCAAAGTTCTTACCAGTTTTGGTGATTCGGTGTTGTACTTCTGTTACTAAACCTGCGAGCTTAAAGTTTTTTCCTAGATTATTGGGGAAACTAATTAAGTTGTCTTTGACCTCGTTGTATTCATTGATAGGGGTGAAGGCGTAATGCTTTAATTCAAAATTAAAATGGTCCAAAGGATGTCCACTCATGAACATTCCTGTAATATCTTTTTCGTGGTCTAGTTTCTCGGTCAATGTCCATTCTTCACAGAGTGCTAATTTAGGAATGGGCACTTGCATGGCCGAAGGCAAATCACCAAATAGGGTATTGGTGCTGCCAGTGGTCATAGATTGGATGGCTTGTGCATAAGCAATTAATTTCTCCATGCCATTTGTGCGATCCCCATCTCCCGTATTAAAATATTGTGCACGGTGGTATTCAGGGAAACAATCAAAAGTACCCGAGTAGGCCAAACTTTCTAATGATTTTTTATTCACTGCTTTTGACAACACTCTTTTGATAAAATCGATCATGGTTTCAAAATGACCACCTTTATCTCGCTCAATAATAATGGCTTCTATTGCAGCTTCGCCAACGCCTTTTAATCCGCCTAATCCAAAACGAATTTCACCTTTTTTATTGACAGAGAAACCTTGTAAGGATTCATTGATATCTGGACCCAATACTTTTATGCCCATGCGTTTACACTCTTCCATAAAAAAGGTGATTTTATCGATACTGCCTGCATGGTTTAATACAGCAGACATATATTCTCCAGGATAGTGTGCTTTTAGATAAGTTGTTTGATACGCCACATAAGCATAACAAGTAGAATGCGATTTATTAAAGGCGTATTGTGCAAATGCCTCCCAGTCGGTCCAAATTTTTTCCAATGCTTTTTCGGCATGTCCATTTTTCACAGCGCCTGCTACAAACTGCGCTTTCATTTTATCCAAAACGGATTTTTGTTTTTTACCCATGGCTTTACGAAGTACATCTGCGTCGCCTTTGGTAAATCCAGCAATCTTTTGACTGAGTAACATTACCTGCTCTTGGTACACCGTAATCCCATAAGTGTCCGCTAATATTTCTTCCATGATAGGTAAGTCATATTGAATGGCTTCACGACCATGTTTACGTTCAACGAAATTTGGAATATACGCCATAGGGCCTGGTCGGTACAAGGCGTTCATCGCAATTAAATCAGCAAATTTATCTGGCTTTAATTCACGCAAATATTTTTGCATGCCCACACTCTCAAATTGGAAAGTGGCATTGGTTTCTCCTCTTTGGTATAAATGAAAAGTGGTTTCATCGTCTAATGGAATTTTATCCAAGTCGATTGTGACGCCATGGTTTTGTTTGATTAATTGCAAAGCAGTTTTCAAAATAGAAAGGGTCTTTAAACCCAAGAAGTCCATTTTAATGACACCAGCTTCTTCAATCACAGATCCTTCGATTTGTGTCACCCATAAAGTTGAATCTTTTGCAGTCGCAACCGGCATGATCTCGGTTAAGTCACTCGGTGCAATGATGATACCTGCAGCGTGAATGCCCGTATTGCGAATGGATCCTTCCAAACGTTCTGCTTCGTGCAGGACGGCGGCTCTTAAATCATTGCCCGCATAAATCTCTCTTAACTTTTTGATGTTGTCAATATCGTCCGACTGATAGCCTTCTTTTTCGGCTAAAGATTTTTCGCCTTCTTTTACTGTGATCGGTGCATGCAAACAACGATTCAGTTCGGTGCCTGGTTTATCTGGAACCAATTTTGCTAATAAGTTGGATTCTGATAAAGGAAGATCCATTACACGCGCCACATCTTTGATACTACTCTTGGCCGCCATCGTACCATAGGTAATAATTTGCGCGACTTGTTCCTTCCCATATTTTTCTACTACATAGTCAATTACTTTTTGACGGCCTTCATCATCAAAGTCCGTATCAATATCGGGCATGCTCTTACGATCTGGATTTAAGAAACGCTCAAATAGTAATTGGTATTTTATTGGATCAATATTGGTGATGCCAATACAATAGGCCACCACAGAACCAGCAGCAGATCCACGACCAGGGCCCACAAACACATCCATCTCTCTACCAGCTCTAATAAAATCACTCACAATTAAAAAGTAACCCGCAAAGCCCATGGTTTGAATGGTGAACAATTCAAAATCAATTCTTTCCTGAATTTCTGCAGTGATGGCATCATATCTTTTATGCGCACCTTCCCATGTAATATGTTTTAAGAACTCCCACTGATTCATGTTGGCTTCCTTGTGAATCTGAAAACTTTTTGGAATAGGGAAAGCGGGTAGGAGGATGTCTTTCTTTAAATTCAATACTTCCACTTTATCTACAATCGCATTGGTATTGTCAATAGATTCAGGGATATCACTGAACAACTCAATCATTTGGGATTGGGTCTTAAAATAAAATTCATTGTTTGGGAATTTGAATCTTCTATTTTTTACTTGAAGTTCATCGTTCACAAAATCATCGAAGCCTGGAGTAGATTGTTTTTCGCCAGTGTTGATACACAATAAAATATCATGCGCATTCGCATCGTCTTCGTTGACATAATGACTATCGTTGGTCGCAATCACACTTACTTTATGTTTTTTTGAAAACTTTAGTAGTGTATTGTTGATGATCTCTTGTTCTGGAATTTGATGTCTTTGAATTTCGATATAATAATCTTCACCAAATAAATCCAACCACCATTTAAATTCTTTTTCTGCTGCTTCTTCACCATCTCTTAATATGGCTTGAGGCACATGCGCACCAATACAACAGGTGGTGGCAATGATACCTTCATGGTATTTTTCAATCAATTCTTTATCGATTCTTGGGTACTTACTATACATTCCTTCGATATACCCTAAAGAAGTAAGTTTGATTAAGTTTTGATACCCCAAAGCATTTTTTGCTAATAAGACTTGGTGAAAACGATCGTCCTTATGTTCCTTTGTAAATTGTTTAATATGCCTGTCTTTCACCACATAAAATTCACAACCAACAATTGGTTTTACAGTGGGTGCTAAAATGTCTTTCCCATTGTCGTCTTTGCCAATGACTTTGGTATTTTTCCATGCTTGACTTACAAAATTAAATGCACCAAACATATTACCATGATCGGTAATGGCGAGTGCAGGCATTTCGTCCTTGATGGCTTTTTTATACAAACCATCAATGGATGCAGCTCCATCTAGTAATGAATATTGGGTATGAACGTGTAAATGTGAAAATTTGGGCATTCGGGATATCGGGATAAGGCACAAATATCGTAAAAAAGGGGGGCTTGAAGGGGCTTAATTTTCCACAAAAAAGGGTTAAAATCTGCTTGATTGAGGCAATTTTACCGTTCTTGACTTATCTTGCCGCTGATGCAAAAAGGTAAGATTACGATATTAGGGTTGATACTTTTGATGACGACTTTGTCAAGTTGTACTACTATGACTAAGTTCACGCAGTCTGTGAAAGCAAAAACAGAGCAGATTAAAGCAAATACAACTTGGTTAGTCGCAAAGCCCAAAAGAAATTTACCTGCTGTTGTTGCTGTTCCAGAAACCAACAATAACGCTAATGAGACCATTGAATTTTTAGACAATATATCTGTAAAACCGGGTAGGGTCTATTTAAAAAAAGCATCTGATGCCTTGGAAGCAGAACCTGTTTTGGTAAAAACAGAACGTGCAAATAGAATGCCGGATAATTTAACTGATGTAGAAAAATCCAATTGGTTGCAATTAAAGTATTCTATCCAAATGGATATTGCTGTAGAAGATATCAACAATATTCCATTACTTCAAAAAATAGACGAGTGGTGGGGCACACCTTATGTTTTAGGCGGTTCTAGTAAAAGAGGCGTGGACTGTTCTTATTTTACATTGGATGTGATGAACGCCATGTACAATACCAATTTAAAAAGAACAGCTGCAGAACAATATACACAAAGTGAAAAAATTGATTGGTCAGATTTAAAAGAAGGAGATTTGGTTTTCTTTAAAACAGATGGTAGTCGTTCTATTTCTCATGTTGGCATTTATATGACCAATAATAAATTTGTACATGCTTCTACTAGCCAAGGTGTCACCATTAGTGATTTATCAGAACCTTATTGGCAAAAAAGGTTGTACAGTTTAGGTAGAGTGTTAAAAAACTAATTTATCTCTACTAATTTATTTCCATTATTTTACCACCTCTAATCGAATGTAGTATTGACTTTCGATTGTTTTTACAAAATCTTGTAGGTTAAAATTCGCATCCTGGATTAAACGTTGTTGAGGCTGATAGTCCATTGGCATGAAACTATATTTTTTATCCAAATAATTAAAGTGTAGAGGTAAATTAAAACCTGTGACACAGTTCTTATATTGGTAGGTCAATATTTTTTCTTTTTCATTATAACTATAACTGAATACAGGAATTTGAGTCGTTCTTAAATATTGATCAAATACTTTTTGAAAACCAAAACCTGCGCGCAAAGAAATATAATTTTCAACTTGCTCAGTCGTTACAGTTTGATGATAGAACTGTGTATTCAATCCAATTAAAATATTTCTAAACAAACTATCATTGTTAATAGCGTGACGAATGGAGTGTAATAAATTTGCACCTTTTGGATACATATCCCCACTACCTTCTTGATTCACGCCGTATTGTCCAATGACTGGAATATCGTTTCTGATATTTTTGCGTAAGCCAAAATTATATTCATCGCCGGCTTTTTTACCATGAAAATATTCTGTAAATAAAGTTTCAGAGTAACTCGTAAAACCTTCATGCACCCACATATCTGCAATATCTTTTGTACTGATATTATTTGCAAACCACTCGTGTCCACTTTCATGTACAATAATATAATCCCATTTAAGACCCCAGCCCGATCCAGATAAATCACGACCCAAATAGCCATTCATATATTTATTTCCATAGGCAATTGCGGATTGATGTTCCATGCCTAAATGGGGACTTTGCACCAACTGAAATCCATCCTCGTAAAAAGGATAAGGACCAAACCAGTATTCAAAAGCCTCCAACATTTTTGGTACTTGTTTAAACTGTTCAACCGCCTTTGCAGAATCAGATCTGAGTACCCAATAACTCAAATCTAGTTTTCCTTTTAATCCTTTATATGTTTCCTTCCATCCAACATAATCTCCAATGTATGGAATGATATTGTAGCTGTTGATAGGATTGGTAACCTGCCAACTGAATCGATTGTTATTACCAAGGTTGACCATATTTGTCTCCGCAACCTTTCTGCCATTGCCAATTGCAATTAAGTTTTTATCCTTTGGTACTTGAATGGTTAGTTGAGCACCTTCTTCTGGTTCATCGGATTGATGGTCTTTACAAGGATACCAAACCGAAGCACCTAATCCTTGACAAGCCACAGACATCCATGGTTGCCCATTACTATCTTTTTTCCAAATCCATCCACCATCCCAAGGTGGTCGAATGGCTTCCTTAGGAACTCCATGGTAAAATATAGTTAGACCAAATTGTTTTCCTTTTGGAATTTGTTTTTCAATTTGTGCAATTGCAATATTATTGGATCTCGTAAATTCTAAACGAACAGCATTCATGCTTTCATTGACATTGGGCCATAATAAAATACTATCAATGACCATAGGGGCTTGTAAATCAATTTGAATTTGCTTTGAAGGCTTTACTGCCAAGGCTTTCCAGCTGACAATACCCACAATTGATTTTGCTTCATAATTAGGCGTAACATCTATCACATATCTTTTGATATCAAACCAATCTCTATTTTCATTTAAACTACCTCTTAATACATCTGCCTCATTCACAAGGGGCTGTGCGAAAAGGGATAGACTACACAATGACGTAATTATAAATAACAGGATCGTCTTCATAAAATGAGATTGTCTTTTAAGGAATGCTTTGAATCCTCAAGTTAAAATATTCAGCTCACATGAACTAAGGGAATTAATCCTCCTCTTTTTTCAATTTATCCTTAAACACTTTTTCGAATTTATCCAATTTTGGCCCAATCACATACCTGCAATACCCTTGGTTGGTGTTGTTATTGTAGTAGTTCTGATGGTAAGACTCCGCAGAATAGAATTTAGTGAATGCAGTGACCTCGGTAATAATAGGCTTATCCCAAGCTTTACTTGCATCTAATTCCTTGATATATTTAAGCGCAATGTCCTTTTGTTGGTCATTATGGTAAAATACAGCCGATCTATATTGAGGACCTACATCATTGCCTTGCTGATTGGGTGTGGTGGGGTCATGTGTTTTCCAGAAAACAGAAAGGATATCGTCCAAGCTAATTTTAGTGGTGTCAAAAACAATCTGACAAACCTCTGCATGTCCCGTAGTTTTCAAACAAACTTCTTCATAAGTAGGATTGTCAACATGACCACCACTATAACCACTAGTTACTTTAACCACTCCTTCTAAACGCTGATAAACGGCTTCGGTGCACCAAAAACAGCCCGATCCTAATGTGATTGTTTGTGTATTTTCCATATTGACTTTTTGAATTTTTGCTTGTTTTTTTGGGGTTTGAGCACATGCATAAAGCGAGATAACACTTAAAAATGCGGCTGTGAAGTATTTGATTGTTTTCATATAAAAATTATAGTTGAAATTACAACAAATCATAGACCAATTTGTTCTAATGCTGTTAATGTTTATTTAACTAAATTTGCAGCTATTGAGCCCATGAGAGTATATCCTGACAACGCCCTTTCCCAATTAGAATTTGATAAGATCAAGGCCATCTTACTCAATTACTGTCAATCCACTATTGGAAAGGAGCAGGTGGAAGCGATGCGGATTCACACGCATTTAAATTTTATTCAAATTACTTTAAGGCAAACGCAGGAATATCAATTCATTAAGCAAGCCAATCAGTATTTTCCAAGCGATTTTATTTTAGATATTAGGAAGGATGTGAAGCTTTTAGGCATACCAGGGGCACAACTCACAGGAGAGCAGTGGTTGCTGTTGCGCAAATTGGTGGACCATATGGGTCAATTGTTTAAATGGTTTGATGCTGAAAGACAAGCGGCATATAGTCATTTGTATTTAGTCATTGCAGAAAGTTATTTTGAAAAAACAATCATTGAATTCATTGACGAAGTGATTGATGATAGAGGATTGGTCAAAGACAATGCCTCCGAGGATCTGGCGAAGATTCGAGCACAATTGTATAAAAAAAGACAGGAGCTAAGACGCATTTTTGAAAAAGTATTGGGTCGACTAGCAAAGTCTGGCTATACAGCAGATATTGATGAAAGTTTTAGTAATGGAAGACGTGTGGTAGCAGTCTTCTCCGAATACAAACGACAAGTAAAAGGTTTTTTACATGGCGAAAGTGATAGCAGAAAAACAGCCTTCATAGAACCCGAGGAAACCATTGAACTCAATAATGAATTATTTAGTTTAGAACAGGATGAAACCAAGGAGGTGCAAAGGGTCTTAAGACAATTAACAGCGCAATTATCTCCATACTCTAGTTTATTGATGGGTTATTTGCAAATGATAGGGTTATATGATTTTATCAAAGCCAAGGCATTGTTGGCGATTGACATGAATGCGCATTTGCCGGTTGTTGAAAACAAAGCCACATCCCATTTAATCCAAGCTTACCATCCTTTATTGTACATGTATAATAAAGCATCTGGTAAAAAAACCATCCCTATTAATTTAGAATTGGATGACGAAACAAGAATATTAATCATCAGTGGACCCAATGCAGGAGGAAAGACAGTGTCTATGAAAACCCTTGGATTGAATCAAGTGATGTTGCAGTCTGGTTTATTGGTGCCGGTGCATCCCGATTCACAAATGGGCATCTACAAGCAATTGTTTATTCAATTAGGCGATACACAAAATTTAGCATTTGAATTAAGTACCTATAGCAGTCATCTGACGCACATGAAGTACTTTATAGAAAACGTCAATGGGAAGACCTTATTTTTTATAGATGAGTTAGGTAGTGGATCCGATCCGCATTTAGGAGGTGCATTTGCCGAAGTGATTTTAGAGGAGTTATCGCATAAACATGCACAGGGCATTGTGACCACACATTATTTGAATTTAAAAGTGATGGCCAACCACAACAAAGGGATTGTGAATGGTGCGATGCAATTTGATGAAGTAAAATTAGAGCCCCTGTATCAATTGGTGATTGGCAAGCCAGGAAGCTCTTATACTTTTGCCATTGCAGAAAGAATAGGCTTACCCAAACATTTGATCAATCGAGCTAGGAAATTAGTTGATACCCATCATTTTGAGTTGGATAAATTATTGAATCGAACAGAACAAGATTTACAGTTGGTGCAGAAGGAACGTAAGGAACTGCATAAGTTGATCAAGGAGAATGATGCACTTAAATTAGAGTTGAATAAAACCTTAGATAAAGAAAAGCATTTACAACAAATAGCACTATTAAGAGAACAGAATAGGGTAGCCGAGGAGAAGTTCAGTTATTTAAAAGAGATGGAGCGTAATTTGAAGCAAATTGCTTTGGATTATAAAAAGTCGGATAAGAAAGAGGAAGTGATGAAGACTTTATACAATTTGCTGTTTAAAAAGAACGATGCCATTGTGATTAATAAATTGGCAAAGAAAGTGGATAAGCAATACAAGGAATCTGCTGCGCCAATTGTAGTAGGTTCTACTGTGAAGTTGAAAAAGAATTATCAAGTGGGCGAAGTCATTGGATTTAAAGGGAAGCGGGCGATTGTGAAAGTGGGTCAGTTACCAATGAATATAGATATAGATGATTTATTAGTGGTTGAAAAAATTGAGGAGGTAGAAGTTCCTAAAATAGGAATGGGTAGGAATAAAAATGTTGAAAATAAAATTCCAATCAATAAGAATATTAAAAAGAAGTAATTGTATGATACTAGACGAATTAACTGAATTAAATAAATATGTAGCGGTGCATCCTCGATTCGACGCAGCTTTTGACTATATTTTAAATACCAAGTTCGAGAATATGCCTGTTGGCAAAAAAGAAATTGATGGAAAAAATATCATTTCGATTATTTCAGACGAGGATGCTGTTCCAATGATGGAATCCTGTGCTAATTTTGAATGCCATAATACCTATATAGATATTCAAGTATGTTTTAACGGGGTAGAGACGGTGGGATGGAAATCTAGAACAACCTGTGTTGAACCAAGAGGTACATACGATAAAGAGAAAGATGTATTATTTTTTGAAGACGCACCAGATCATTTTTTCAAATTGCATCCTGGTCAGTTTGGTATTTATTTTCCAGACGATGTGCATGCACCCATGATAGGAGATGGAAGAATTAGAAAATTAATTTTGAAAGTGAAAGTGGACTAGTTTGAGTCAACTATGAAATTTCAAATGATTTTAATTCTGCGTCGTCTAATTTTAATTGGTAGTTGCCTTTCTTTAAATCACCCACATACAAACAAGTTCTTTGTGTATAACCTGTGATTTTACCTTGTTGCATAATATTGCCTTTAGAGCAAATAATTTGATAAAATTTGTTGTTTGTGCCATGACCAGAAAATTGAATTTCTAGAATGCCGTCTTTAACGTTTTCTGTAATTTTAAACATACTTCACGTTTAACTTAGGTTTTTAGGGAGATACCTTGTTGGTTAAAATTAACTAGTTTTAATGGTAAATCTTACTAGATTTATCTGCTTGGATTGCCTCTAAAATAGAATTAAATCTAGTCAAATTTATCTTTATGGATTCCTCGTTAGCTTAGCGGTATGAAAACAAGGTTCAATTGGTTGCTTTTTACAGTTTTATTTTGTGTACTATCTATACGTGGAGCTGCTCAATTTGTATTGAAAATCAATGCATCTAATACCATAGACTCTATTGCTTATTTGAGAACGAATTTATTCGATGAAAAAAATTATATCCCTAAAGACACCATTAAATTATACAAGTCACCCATTACAATAAAGAATACAAAATCAATCGTTGGGGGAATGTACTACCTCTATTTTCCAAAATCTAAGCAAAAGATTCAATTCATTTTAGAAGATCAAGATACGGTAAGATTAACGATTAATGGGAAAGACTACCTGGAAAATTCAACCATCAATTTAAATAAAAATATGGTGCTATTGGCTTACCAAAGACTTGAAAAATCATTGTCACATTATGACAGTAGTTATGCGCTCGCATTAAAGTCAGGTAAGAAATTCAATCAAATACAAAAAGCTGCTTATTTTAAAGTCAAGACAGATTCATTAATGGCATATAGAACAACTGCATTAAAGCGTTTTAAAAAGCAGGATGCAATTCACATTTATTTTTCAACTTTAAATGCACTAGACAAAACGATACCAAGTAAAAGAGATTATATAGGAAGACAAAATTTCTTAAAACAATTTGAACTGAACGAACCTAAATTGTTCTTTACGCCTGTCATGAGGCAAATTATTGTGGAATACTTATCCTATTATCCATTAGAATCAGATTCTTTAATTCAGGGTTTAGATGCGGTATTTAGTTCTATTTTATGTACCAATAAGGCTTATCCTTTCATCTTTGACTATTTCACTAAAGTGTTTAAAAATAGAGAGGTGCAGAACAATACAGAAGGATATGCCTACTTGATCAATAAATATGTAAAAAATAATACCTGTGCTTTTTTAGATAAAAAAAATAAAGATGCTTTCATTACCGAATTAAACCAAATACAAGCTCAAAAATTAAATGACACAGCACTGGATATGAATTTAGAAGATACTAGTGGAATAAAATTAAGTTTACATGCTATTGCAAAGCAATCTAATTATACAGTCCTTATTTTCTTTGATCCTAATTGTGAGCATTGTAAAGTAGAATTACCAAAAATGGATAGTACGATTAAAGT
>JBILCS010000106.1:0-4103 GCA_044353005.1 Sediminibacterium sp.
AAAACTAAATGCTAAAATCATTCTATTTTGCTTCATAATCAGTTCCTTAACATTGTTTTACTTTATTTTTGCTGGAGTGAACCTAGCAGGATACAAAAATAACGCAAAAACAACCCTTTCTATTGTTAAAAAGCTCATTTTAACGATATTAATTTCTGCTATTCATATCCATTTATATGCACAAACGGATAGTTTGACTAAGAAAAAGATACAACTTTCTAAAGATAGTGTAGATGCAGTCATTAGTTACAACGCAACAGATTCAGGTGTAATGCTCCTTAAGGCAAAGACTTTCTTTTTGTATGGTAATGCAAAAACAACCTATAAAACAGCTCAATTAGAGGCTGGAAAGATCATATTTGACCAGGCAACACAAAATATTACCGCCTATGGCGCTAAGGATACTTCTGGAAATCTTAAAAGCAAACCAAAATTCATTGAGGGGGATTTGAATTCAATCAATGACTCGATTTTCTATAATCTGCAATCTGGCAAAGGGTTAACCAAGAATAGCAATTTTCAACAAGGCGAGATATTTGTTCAAGCAGCCGCCATGAAAAAAATAAATCCAAAAGATGCTTTTGCCTGGAAAGCAAGATTCACTACCTGTAATTTAGATGAACCACATTTTGCATTTAGAACCAATAAACTCAAAATTGTTACCAATAAAATTGGGGTATCTGGACCTGCATTTCCTGAATTTGAGGGCGTACCGATGCCAATTGGTATTCCATTTGGCATCTTCCCATTAAACAAATCTGGCGGCCAATCAGGTTTTATGGCGCCTGCCTTTACATCAAGTGAGGACTTTGGGCTAGGATTTGAAGGGATAGGTTATTATAAGGTCATCAACCAACATATGGATGCTACAGTAAGAGCCAATATTTATTCTTATGGTGGTTGGAATATCAACATGAATAGCAAGTATATTCAGCGATACAAATACCTTGGTAACTTTAATTTAAGTCTTCAAAAAACCAGGGCCTTAAATAGAAATAATAGTATTGCTGATGAATTTACTGGTGTGAGCACCTATATGTTAAACTGGTCGCATTCTATGGATCCTAAAGCAAGACCTGGAACTAGTTTTACTGCCAATGTCAATTTTGGTAGTACAAAGTACAATCGAAACTTATTGAACAATGCAACGCAAAATTTTCAGAACCAAATAAGTTCATCGGTTTCTTATAGTAAGTCTTGGAATAATACATACAATTTATCAGTCAACTTAACACATAACCAAAACAACAATCTTGGATTGGTGAATATGAGTTTGCCCAATATCAATTTTAATGCAATCACTGTATATCCTTTTCAGTCTAAAGACCAGGTTGGAGCTGGAAAATGGTATGAGAAAATTGGAATTGGGTACAACGGAAGTATGCAAAATCAATTGTCTTTTTATGATTCCTCGTTTAGTATTCAAAGAATTTTAGATACGATGCAATGGGGTGCAAATCATAGTATTCCAATTACCTTGTCACTTCCATCTCTTGGACCTATTACAATTTCACCAAGTATTTCATTGGAAGAAAAATGGTTTGGGCAACAGAATATTAAATCTTGGAATAGTCAACTTCAAAAAGTAGACACGACAATCAACAGGGGTTTTTATAGAGCAACTCAAATGAGTTTTGGATTAGGTACGGCCACCAGAATTTTTGGTACCTATAAATTTAAACGTGGTAATCTCAAAGCGATACGTCATGAAATTAGACCTTCTGTTTCCATTAACTACAAGCCAGATATGGCAAAGTCCTATCATTATAGCACACAAGTTGATGCAACTGGTAGAACCTATCGTTTTTCTAAATATGACGGTAATGGCTTAGGTGGCGCTTTTAGTGAAGGGCAATTTGGGGGGATGGGTTTCGGTGTGGATAATTTTTTAGAGATGAAGGTAAAAGATAAAGAAGATACAAGTGCCGATGCTTTTAAGAAATTTAAATTAATTGAAGGTTTTGGATTTAACTCTAATTATAATTTTTTAGCAGACAGTTTTGCACTTGGTAATTTTAGTTTTTATGCAAGAACAACCTTGTTTGAAAAATTAAATATTACAACCTCCTTTAATTTAGATCCTTATGAAACAGATGCTAAAGGATTCAAGGTAAATAAATTAGCCATTGACCCATCTCGTTTAAAATTTGGAAGTATTACGAATGGTGGGGTTTCTTTTTCTACCTCTTTTGCAAGTAAATCAAAAGATAAGAATAAAGATGCTAAAAAGTCGATACCAATAGATCCTTTTATGACCCCCGATGAACAACAAAGACAGTTATTATATGTCAGGTCTAATCCTGCTGAATTCACTGATTTCAATACGCCATGGACTTTAAATTTATCTTATTCTTTTCAGTTTTCTAAAACAATGAAACCAGATTATTCTGGGTTCAAATTACAAACTTATTCAACGCTGAATTTAACAGGTGACTTTAGTGTAGCACCAAAATGGAAAGTAGGAGGTAGTAGTTATGTAGATTTATCTCAATTTTCTGTACAACAATTGAGTGTGTTTATCACAAGAGAAATGCATTGTTGGCAATTGGCTATCAATGTCATGCCAATCGGTATTTATAGGTCATTTAATATTACTATAAATCCAAAATCAGGTATTTTAAGAGACCTCAAGATTAATCGTAGCAGGACTTTTTCTAATTCAACTTATTAAGCTGGATTGTTCATTTTATAATGTGCCGACATGATATCAAATGCAGTTTGCTTTAAAGATTGTGCCGTATGACCTTCGCTAGGAATAGGCGCTAAAATATCCATCTGAATTTTACCTGGTTTAAAACACATGATGGGATAGGCAGGTAATATCTTTTTTGTATTGAGCAAAACAACTGGAATGATTGGTTTTTGTGTTTCAATGGCTAATTTAAATGCACCATCATAAAATGATTTCAATGGTTCAGAGGTTTTGTTTCTTGTGCCTTCGGGATAAATCAACATATCTAAGCCGCTATCTAAAACACGCTTCATTTTTTCAAAACTTGTTCTTCTGCTTTGGTCATTTTTTCTATCAACAATTACAGAGCCAAATTGGTAGATCCATCCAAACAAGGGTACATAAATAAAACTCTTTTTAGCAATGGTTTTATTGGCTCTAGGTAAAAAGGGTGTACTCACTGGCACGTCAATTAAGCTATTGTGATTGCAAATAACAATCGCTGGTGTTAAATTATTAAAATGATGTTTCCCTTTGACGGTAAATCTACATCCTACTAAAGTTAAAAATAAGCCCATCCATATTTTGGAAATAGTTCTGTGCCATCTTGTTTTGTATGGTTCTTGTAAAACAAAACAGGGTAGGTAAAACATAATAAATAAAAACATAGTAGATGCAAAAACGAGTAATGCCCATAATGCCAATAATCTTCCTAAGTATAAATTTATTTTTTCTTTCATTTTAGATAGACCAATCTATAGGGTCTTTTTTTACTTGCGTTAGATATTGATTTGTTGTGCTAAAATGTTTGCATCCAAAAAAACCATTGTAGGCACTTAAGGGAGAAGGATGCGCTGCTTTTAAAATTTTGTGTTTTGTAGCGTCAATCAATATTTGTTTTTGACTTGCAAAATTACCCCATAAAATAAAAACTAAGTCAGATTTTTCATTGGATAATAATTTAATCACATCATCTGTAAAAGCAGTCCAACCAATTTTACTATGACTTGCAGGTTCATCTGCCCTAACAGTCAATACGCTATTGAGTAATAAAACCCCTTGTTTGGCCCAATGTGTTAAATCACCAGTTGTAGGAATAGGCATACCAATGTCTTTATTCAATTCTTTATACATATTCAATAAAGAGGGTGGGACTTTACAACCAGATGGCACAGAAAAACTTAAACCCATAGCTTGACCTGGTTGATGGTAAGGATCCTGTCCAAGTATAACTACTTTAACTTGATGATAAGGCGTTTGATTGAATGCATTAAAGATCATGCTTCCTGAAGGGAAAATAGTTCTTTTAAGTGCTTTCTCGGTTTTGAGATGTGCGGTGATTTGTGTAAAATAGGGACGCTCAAAAAGGGGCGCCAATGCTTTTTTCCAACTCTCTTCTATTTTAACATCCATAATCACTAAATTACACTTT
>JBILCS010000046.1:0-13829 GCA_044353005.1 Sediminibacterium sp.
TTTAAAATTTAAAAATTTATTTTATGAAAAATAGTGTTATCATTTTTTTATGCATGGTTGTATCAAAATTTACTTTAGCAAATAATTTAAACATTGCTAATACTAGTTTTAATTCATCTGATAATACTGTAACCTTTACAATATCATGGGAGAATAGTTGGAGACTGAGTTCTGGTCCATCTAATTGGGATGCAGTATGGGTATTTGTAAAAAGACAAGCATGTTCTAATACGAATGAATGGGCTTCTCAATTATTGAGTACAAATGCAGCAGACCATGTAGCATCTGGAGCAGTTTTAACAGTGGATGCAACTTCTGATGGATTGGGCGTATTCATTAGGAGAGCATCGACTTCGACTGCAACAGGTAATATTTCTGCAACGACGATTACATTAAAGTTTAACACAACAGCATCTGGTACAAATCCTATCATTACAACTGGGGCAAATGATAATTTTAAAGTCATTGGTCTTGAAATGGTTTACGTGCCTCAAGGCAGTTTCTATTTAGGAGATGGAAGATCAACAAATACAAATAATTTTTCAAATGGCGACAATGGAGGAACTGCATTATTAATTGATGCTAGTAAACAAAATGCAGGACTTGGTGTATCGACTGTTTATTGCAGAACTTTTACATTAGGTTGCCCTAGTGCACTTCCAAGTACTTTCCCATTAGGTTATAATGGATTTTATTGTATGAAATATGAATTAGGTGTAAGTGCATATGTTGATTTTTTAAATTGTTTAAGCTATGATCAACAAGCAACAAAGCATGCAAAAAGAGGGGCGGTTTATCCAAATGCTGTAGGTTCATTAATAACTGAGGCATGGAATGCAAATAATGTAAGGGTTGCACAGGCCGGTATATATAATACAAAACCTGCAGTTTATACCCAAAGTGCTTATTCCTATTACAGGCCAATGCATCAATTGAATTGGCAGGATCTAGCAGCCTATTTGGATTGGTCAGGATTAAGGCCAATGACAGAATTTGAATTTGAAAAAGCGTGTAGAGGAAACAATGGAGTTAATGCTAACAATCCTGTTGCCAACGAATATCCATGGGGCAATACCACTATTAGTCAAGCAACTTCAGCAAATAATCACGGTGGTGCAAATGAATTAATTGGTCAAGCTGGTCAACAAGGCGTTTGTCAATATAATTATGCAGATTGGCAGAATTTTAGCCCAATGAGATCTGGTGGCCCAGCCGCATATCCAAGTGCTTCAAGAACTCAAGCAGGTGCTACCTATTATGGCATTATGGAAATGGGTGGCAATGTGTGGGAACAGTGCGTAGGTGGAGGAAGTGGGTATGATTATTCCACTTTTACAATTGCCAATGGTGATGGTGCTTTAACGAATCTTGGTTTAGCTAATGTCACTGGTTGGCCAGTAAATGGTGGGACAAATAGTGGCACTATTTTGCGTGGGGGTAGTTTTAATTATAGTGCAGACAATGTGAGGGTATCAGAAAGAATTTATTATGCTGGTGACGCACTTAATAATAATTCAAATACCGCATGGAGTGCAGGTGGGAGAGGTGTTAGATCAATTAGTTATCAATAATCTTTTATTTAGTTTAGTTGAATAAAAAAGTTTTCATATTATTTTTCTTTTTTTTGCTTTATGGTGTTTCATCCATTCAAGGGCAATACAATGGAGGTAATGGAAGTGGATACGATACGACAGCTATCAACAATGCTGTATGTACCTATTCGCTTGACTATACTTTATTATTTTATGCTGGAGGGAATGGAGGTGGATATGATTCTTCAATAATAGCTAAGTCAACATGTCAATTTTTAATTAATACTGAATTTTTAATTTATGCTGGAGGTAATGGAAGTGGTTATGATACGACTCAAATAAGTCAAATTTCTTGTCCTACAACAATTAATACTGAATATTTAATTTATGCAGGTGGTAATGGAGTCGGTTATGATACCACTCAAATTAGCAAAACAACTTGTCCTATTCCTGAAAATTCAAATTTTTATCTTGGGAGTCCCATCACTGTTGGTTCTTCAAAGGGCGTGATATCAAATACAACAGCTAACAAAACTGGGCCATTTATTCTTGCATCAGCAAATAAATACGCTATTGTAAAAGGAGATTGTGTAGAACTTACAACTTCGGGATCTGGAGCAACATCTTATATTTGGACGCAATCGGTAGGTTCTAATATAACAAGTTCAAATACCCGAAATACGTCGGCAAAGCCTACCCAAAACACAAGCTATACTGTTACTGCTTCTGGATCTACAGACGGCTGTAGAAATACTGGTACTGTTTCAATCACAGTTATTGATAATGGTAATACTACAATTAGTTATCCAATTTCCGCCTGTAATACCCAAAGTTCCAATCAATTTCAATATCCAACAATTGCAGGTTTGACCAATGGAACATTTAGTATTAGCCCAAGTACAGGGATGACGATAGATACGAAGTCTGGTGCCATTAAAACATTTAGCGCTACAGCGCAAGTTTATGTTATTACTTATACATATGGTAGTACTTGTTCAAGCACGACTACGGCATCTATCTCTATAACTAATAATTGTGCAACAAATGATGGAGTCATTAATTATACCAATATGTATACAGGTGGCTTGTCAAATTCAGTTGTTTCAACCAACGCTTTAACAACAGCTGCTTGTATTGAGAATCCAATTATAGAGACTAAGATTTTTTCAGGAGGTTTAAGTAATAAAGTTGTTAGTGCAATTAATTTATCTGCAGAAACATGTCCTACAAATATTGATATACGCACTTTGATTTATGGTGGTGGTTTAAGTAATAATGTAGTTTCAAGTAATTCACAAGTATTAAAAGCATGTACTTATCCAGTAGGTGACAATTTTTATTTAGGAGGAACTGGAGCTGGCTACAATATTGCAAAGAGAACTCCTACCACTGGTTCAGTTTCTGGCACATCTGTTGCAGTTTCAGCAGATCAAACAATCTGTCCTGGTAGCCCAATAACTTTAACAGCTACAGGAGCTACCAACTTTACTTGGTCACCTGCTACTAATTTATCCAATACTATTATTGCTAATCCAATAGCCACTCCAATGACGACTACTACCTACACAGTTGTTGGTACAGGGGGTGTTGGTTGTATTAATACTGCTAAAGTAAAAGTGACTGTATTAGAAGATAATTTTACAAGAGTATCTTATGGTGCTTATAATTTTGATGAAACAGATATGGGTGTTAAAAAAGTAAATTATATAGTTGGACCTTTAACTGGTACTTTTTCATATAGTCCAAGTGGATTGTTTTTTAATCAAGAAACTGGTTCCTTCACTCCAGGACTAAGCACAAGTGGCGTGTATGCCATCAATTATAATTACACAAAAGGTGCTTGTAACTATACCTATGTTTCAAATATAAATATTACTACCTTACCACCATCTATAACTTATCCTGCCCCGACCTTATTCTATATTAATTATGCTGGAATTACAGTGTCGCCAACTAATACAGGTGGAAGGGCGATTGCTTATGAGGCTTTAGATGCATTACCAACCGGCTTAACTATTAATACGACAACAGGTGTGATCTCAGGAACACCAACTGCACTTATTGAGAATGCAAGTATTAGAATGCGTGCTTATAATTTAAATAAATCTGGAGGCATTAATTATAGTGAGGTATTTACAATGAGCCTTTCGGTTAGAAAGCCAATAATCAGTTCTACTAATACTTTAGTTGAAACTATGAGTACAACATATGGTGCAGCATCATCAACTAAAACAATCAATATTGCAGGTCAATATATTATTCAAAGCATTTTGGTTACTGCTCCAACTGGCTTAGAATTGTCTAATAGTTCAAATACTGGATTTGCAAATACTTTAACGCTTAGCCAATCAGGAGGAAATATTAGTTCAAGAAATATCTATATAAGAATTAAAAATAATGCTGCTGTTGGAAACATCACCGGGAATCTGGTTTTTTCTAGTGATGCTGCAGATAATTTATCCATTCCAATTACTACAAGTTATGTAGCGCCTGCTCCTTTAACCATTACAGGCAAGTATTTCCAGAAATTTTATGGCTCTAAAATTACACTAGGTGCTGGCAATGCTAATTTTACCAGTTCAGGTCTAATGAATGGAGAAACAATAGGTTCAGTTACAATCACCCCTGCAGGTGGTACAGCTGCGAATGATTTGCCTGGATTGTATGCTATTACACCTTCTGCTGCAATTGGTGGAACGTTCTCCACTGCGAATTACAATATCACTTACACGGCTGCTCAATTTGAAGTATTGTATAGCTTGTACAATTTTACAATGTCTGGAAATACATCCAACTGGGTGCAGGGTAAAGTACCTATTCCTAAAATTAGTGGCGGTGTTATTTCTTTGGTCACTAATAATTCTGCAAGATATACCGCTACTATACCAACTAGTTTTTCTAATATCATACAAAGAGGGGTTTGTTGGAATACAACCATCAATCCTACCATTGGGAATACTAAAATTGTTGATGGAGCTACCACTACTGGTAGTCTAATAGCAAATCTATCTGGTTTAACAGATGGCACAACTTATTATATAAGGACTTTTATAACTGTAGGAAGCTTTACGTATTATGGTCCTAATGTGAAATTTGTTACATCAATTGCAAATGATGGATCATCCATTGCTAAAGCAGCGGTTTCTGGTGTACAATTGCGTGCAGATTTTCCTGCATTAGCTTCGGGCTGGTATTATATTAAATCAGCAAGTATGCCAAATGCATTAGAAATGTATGTGGATATGACGGAAGATGGTGGTGGGTATGATTTTTATTTAATTAAAGATGGGGTGTCCGTGTCAACTGTCACAGAAAACAATGCAGGTACTGCTTTAGGACTAGATTTAGTGATGCCAAGGAGCAAGGGTCATTGGAAAGCCATGTCCAATGCAGTATTAGCAGGTATTGCAAGAGGTGCTAGTAAAGTTGGGTCAGGTACCTATGCAAGTTTTTTCCAAACTACTTATGGAGTTTATAGAACTACGAATGCAGGAAATGGAGGAGGTAATTATACAAATAAAGTATTGCGACATAGTTCTTATGGAGGGACAACCAATGCGGCCGACTGGAGAGTGAAGGATGGTGGCAAATGGTGGTTAAGAGATAACGCACATTCTGAACCAAATGGAGACTACAATAATAATGGTTTATTGGGATTGCATGCTGGCGGATATACTTTCCCAAATCCTTATGATTATTCAAATATTGGATTCAATGATGGAGGAGCCTATTCTACTGGCCAATACTATTTAGTTTCTACAAATACGAAACAATAAGATTGATTGAATTTCTGAATATTTATGATACTTACTTCGCAATCACATAAGTCAACCAGCTTAATACATAAGCTAAACCTGTCATCATAAAAAACTGAATCGTAGGCCATTTCCAAGTGCCTGTTTCTCTTTTTACAATGGCGAGTGTACTCATGCATTGCATTGCAAGCACATAAAAAACCATCAATGAAAGTGCAGTGGCTAAACTATAAACGGGTTTGCCATCAGGCCAAACGGATGCACGTAATTTTTCTCTTAAGCTGCTGTTGTTATCTTCCTCCACACTATATAATGTAGCCATGGTGCCTACAAACACTTCTCTAGCAGCAAAGGAAGTAATAAGTGCTATACCAATCTTCCAATCATAACCCAAAGGCTTAATCACCGGTTCAATTTTTTTACCTAAAATACCCGCATAAGAATTAGCAAGTTTATCGGTGTTGTATTGTTTTTCTAATTGTGTTGCTTGTGCTGGATTGCTTTTAACTGCTAATGTATATTGTGTATTGAGCTGCTCCATTTTTTCACCTGGTCCATAAGAACTCAAGAACCACAACAACAAACTAATCATGATGATCACTTTACCTGCATCCACCACAAATATTTTTGCCTTCTGTATCATTGTCATGCCCACATTGCCCCAGCGTGGAGCGCGGTATACAGGCAGTTCTAAAATAAAATAACTTTTCTCTTTTATCTTAATAAATAATTTAAGGAAAAAGCTAGCTACAAGTGCCATCACAATGCCTAATAAATAAAGTCCCATCATCACTAATCCTTGTAGACTTAAAAAACCAAAATACATTGTATTGTCTATCACCAAAGAAATCAATATTGTATATACCGGTAATCTTGCACTACAACTCATAAAAGGTGTGACCAATATCGTGAGTAAGCGCTCTTTTTTATTTTCAATATTTCTCGCACTCATAATGGCTGGTACAGCACATGCAAAACCACTAATCATGGGCATAACGCTCTTGCCATTTAAACCTACTTTGCGCATCAATTTATCACTTAAGAAACTGATTCTAGCCATATAACCAGTGTCTTCTAGCAAAGTGATGAGTCCAAATAAAATCATAATCTGTGGCACAAAAATCACAATTCCACCAATGCCCGCTACAAATCCATTCACCAATAAGTCCTGCCACCAAGCTTGAGGCAATACCGTATTTAAGTAAGTGGTGATATTGGTAAAAATCCATTCAATGCCATCCATTGGGAAAGAAGCCATCCAGAACACAGATTGAAACAATAAAAATAGTACGCTCAATAAAATGATATAACCTCCAACGCGGTGTAACAATATATTGTCTAAACGATCTGTTCTTTTTTTCTTAGCAGTAGGGTCTGGTTCGGTTACCCATTTTTTCATCAGCTCTTGAATGCGCTGATAACGTTGTAAGATTTCTTGAGCCTGTGTTTTGGTGTGGTTGAAATCGTTTTCAATTTCAATCTTTTCTATATTTTCCTGCATTTCTTGATCCAAAGGAAAAGTCTCATGATGCATCAGATAATGCAAAGCCGCATAGTCACTATGTGTAGGGTATGTTTTTTTAAATGCTTCAATGGCCGCAGGGGCAAGGTTTTTATTGTCAATAAAACTTGCTTGATTTCTGGAACGTGGTGTTTCAATGATCTGCCCTAATACTTTTTTTAGTTCCCCTAAGCCTTTATTTTTTCTTGCGTCCACCGTAACTACAGGAATGCCTAAATCGGATTGTAGTCCTGCAATATCAATTTTAATACCCTTTTTTTGTGCAAGGTCATTCATTGTGAGTGCCAATACTACGGGAATTTTTAAATCAATGATTTGACTACAAAAAAGTAAATTTCTTTTTAAATTACTTGCATCTGCAATTAATAAAATGACATCTGTTTTGACATCTTCATCCACCCCCATTAATACTCGGTAAGCCACCCATTCGTCTTCCCTTTTTGGATAAAAACTGTAAGTGCCTGGCAGGTCAATTAATGTACTTTCATGCGTTCCAATTTTTAGATCCCCCGTTTTCTTATCTACAGTTACGCCTGGAAAATTGCTTACTTTTTGTTGCAAACCAGTTAGGGCATTAAAAAGCGAACTTTTTCCACTATTGGGGTTACCCACTAAGGCGATATGTATACCTGCTTTCACGATTGGTCGCAAAGCTAGCCATTAAGCATAGCTACTACTTACGAAATTAGAAATTGAAACAATTGAGCAAATATGACTTTTAGCAGTTTTTTGAGGAAATGGCCTTTAAACCAAGTCCCTTTGCTTAATTTTGAGCTTCAAACAAGAGCTATGCGCCCTATCATCACTATTTCATTTCTATTTGTATCCTTTTTCGGTCTAGCCCAACAACAAAATAAGGGGGATCGTCAGCTGATCAAAAACTTAAAATTACATGTTCAATATTTAGCGAGTGATGTATTAGAGGGTCGTCGCGCAGGTAGTGAGGGCGAGCAAAAAGCTGCAGACTATATCATTGCTCAATATGAAACTGCTGGCTTACAACCCATGGGGACGCAAGGATATCTCCAAGCATTTCCTATCAATGAAGGAAAAAAATGGGGTGCAAATGCCTTTTTAAAAGTAAATCAACAACCGATGGAGTTTGGTACTGATTTTTTTACTGTGTCAATAGGATTGAATGGTCAATTAAAGACGAGGTCAACCCTTGCATTAGAAGAAGCAGGACAGGTTTGGTTTAAAGATTTACAAGAAGTATTAGAAGAGCAACAAAGCAATCCACATTTTGATGTACAAGAGTGGATGAAGACAACTAGTGCTGAGATGCATCAAAAAAATGCAAAAGCATTGTTCTTATATAATAGCGGTAGTTTGGTAGACAATATACAATTTAACAAATTTGATACCGCTGCTGCTTTGGCGATTCCGGTGGTGTATATAACTAAAGATGGATTTAAAAAATACTTTAATGATGCATTGGGTACATTTGATATTGATGCAAATTTAGTAGTAGAGGTGCAAATTAGAACAGGAAAAAATGTAGTAGCGTATATCAATAACAATGCAGCACATACGGTTGTATTAGGCGCGCACTTAGATCATTTAGGATATAACCAAGACAAAAATGCATTAGACATTAACAATGATGTCCGCAATGGCGCCGACGACAATGCCAGTGGTACTGCAGCTTTGATTGAATTGGCTAAATTATTATATAAGGAATCCAAGCAAGGAAACGAGTACAATAAAAATAATTATTTGATCATTCATTTCTCTGCAGAAGAGCTTGGTTTGATTGGAAGTAAATATTGGTTAGACCATCCAACTATTCAAACCAGTTTCAATTACATGGTGAATATGGATATGGTAGGCAGGTATGATGCAACAAAAAAAATGAGCTTAGGTGGATATGGTACTTCTAGTAAGTGGTCCGAAATTATTACTAAAACGCCTACTACATTATTATATACCATTGATAGTGCAGGTACGGGGCCAAGTGATCATGCAAGTTTTTACAGAAAAGACATGCCTGTGTTATTTATGTTTACCGGCAGCCACGCAGATTACCATAAAGCAACGGATGATTGGGATAAAATTAATTATACAGGACAAAAAGATATCTTGCGTTTTGTGCAAGGGATTATTCAAACCACTAACCCCTACGGCAAATTAGATTTCTTAAAAACGCGCGAAGCTGCAATGGGGCGTAGTACAAAGTTTACAGTGAGTTTAGGGGTGATGCCTGATTACGCGTATACTGGCACTGGGCTTAGGATTGAGGGCGCTTCTGCAGGCAAATTAGGTGAAAAATTAGGCCTCAAAGCAGGCGATATTTTATTGCAAATGGGCGACTATAAATTCATAGATGTGATGAGTTATATGACAACTTTGTCTAAGTTTAAAAAAGGGGATAGTACTTTTTTAATTTATAAGCGAGGCACAGAAGAAATTAAAGTGGATATTGTATTTTAAATATATAAGCGTAAATTTATTCAACTGATATTTTAATTATTGTGAGCGCAAAAATTATTTTAAACCAAGAAGAAATCAATGAACAAGATTTTGAGGGCTCTCGAATCTTGGGTATCACTGCACCTATTAAAAATTATCAGTTTTGTATTTTACTCAATCAGTTTATGGGTTTTGAATTTAGGTTTAATCCCAATCATGAAATTGCATTGAAACGAAAAAATAGAACCTATTATTTTTCGATGTATGAGGGCTATGAACCTAATACTACCATTGGCCATTTTGTTTACCACAATCAATTTGATGGTGAGTACTTATTACCCGAATTAAAGCACATGGATTTTATTTGGTGGATTCGTGGGGAATTGATTGAAGATGAAAAAGTAAAAGATATTTTATACACGATAAGAAATATCAAAGGGGTTCAGTTGGTCGCAGAACTTACGCCTGATCAAATCAAAAACAAAGGGCATTTAATTTTTGAATAGACATTTTGAATAAGTATATGCTTATTCAACCACCACGATTTTTTTTGCTACTTTATTTTATCTATTTTTTTACACTCGACTAATCGATGTAAATTCTTTTTTCTTTTGCAGTCGTACACTCGCCTATAGGGTTAAAGTATTCAATGCCCATTGCTTTTAAAATAGTTTGTACTTCTTTTAATGCGCTTGGGGCTACTGCAATTAATAAACCTCCGTTTGTCTGTGGGTCTGGTAATAATAACTTGGCTTCTGCTTCATCCACCCCAGGGCCCAACACCACGCCAGCACTAATTGAGCTCCAATTGCGGGCAGTCGCACCAGGAATTGTTTTTTGTGCAATATAATTTCTAACAGCTGGGATAATGGGTAGCTTATTATAGTGAATCGTTGCGGATAAATTGCTGCCTTCCATCATCTCGGTTAAATGTCCAAGTAATCCAAAACCAGTTACATCGGTCATCGCATGCACGGCTTTTATTTTTCCTAATGCTTCACCTGCTTTATTAATAGTAGTTAATTGCTTCACTAAAAAACTTAAATCTTCGTCAGTAAGTACTGCTCTTTTTTGTGCAGTGGCCATAATGCCCACTCCTAATGGTTTTGTTAAGATCAATAGATCCCCTTCCTGAGCCGTATCGTTTCTTTTTAAATTTTCAATCTCCACTAAACCATTTACGACTAATCCAAAAATGGGATCTTGACTATCTATGCTATGTCCGCCTGCAATGACAATACCTGCTTCGGTACATGTTTTGCGTGCACCCTCCATTACTTTAGCAGCTTCACTTGCAGGAAGTGTAGCTAAGGGCCAACCCAATACAGCCAATGCAAAAATGGGCTTGCCTCCCATGGCATATACATCACTAATGGCATTCGCTGCTGCAATTTGTCCAAAAGCAAATGCATCATCTACAATGGGCATAAAAAAATCGGTTGTACTAATCATCGCCGTTTTTTCGTCTAGCTGGTACACTGCTGCATCATCTCTACTATCGTTGCCTACTAGTAAATTTTTAACATTGGTTTTTGCACCTACATTATGTGCAGCTAAAATTTCAGAAAGGATGGCGGGTGAAATTTTACAACCACAGCCTCCTCCTTTAGAATGTTCTGTTAATTTTATACTCATATTTTCTTTTATAATTTTTTTAAATCGATTTTTCTTTCACAACTATTTTATTTCTATACATAAGGCATCAAAAGCTTGAAAGGTTTTTTCTTCGCCCTCCGTTAACCAATCTTGGATCGATTTATTGAGTGCTTTTGACAATGCTTCCTGCAAAGAAAGGATGTCCCAGTCAAGCCCAGTAATTTGTTTTAAGGAAACAGGATTGGGTGCTTCTGGCGAAAATACAGTTTGGTTGATATTGATTCCAATGCCAATCACTGCCCAGGTCCATGCTGTGCCCTTGAGCAGGTTTTCGATCAAAATCCCCCCTGCCTTTCTGTCACGCCAATAAATATCATTTGGCCGCTTAATTTTTGTATCTCCATTGGTATGGGCATCAAAAAATTCTTGAATACCTAGTGCAACGGCTGCAGAAAACCCAATTTGGTCCGTTGGCGCCCATTTTTTGAGGTCATCTAGCTTTTTTAACTCTAATATATAGCTACATAGGATGTTTTGCCCTTTGGAACTCTCCCAAACACGTCCATGTTGTCCTTTTCCATGAGTTTGGTAATCTGCCCTAAAACAACTGCCAGACTCGGCCAATCCCTCCTTGATTTGGGCCATGGCATAGATATTGGTACTATCTATTGTAGACAGTTCTATAAGCGGTGCGCCTAATATGACATTTGGTGTGGCAGGTGACAAAGAATTGCTATTTTTGTAAAGTTAGTTTAGAAACAGGATTTAACACATTAAAAATAAGCGCATTGGAACATCTTTCTTCTTTAAATGACCGTAAAAAAAACACGGTTACTAGGCTCACTCGTAGCTCTAAAATTTTCAAAACCATTATACAGGCTATTTTGGATAAAAAAGGTGAGAATGTAATTAGCCTTGACCTTAAAAAAGTGCATGAGGCGGCAGCTGATTTCTTCATTATTTGTGAAGCAAGTAACACGACACAGTTAAAAGCCATTGCCGATTATATCGACTATGAAGTCAAGAATAAGTGCAATGATCTTCCGTATAAATCAGAGGGAAAGCAAGGTGGGCAGTGGTTGCTCATTGATTATATCAATGTCGTAGTGCATGTGATGCACCCAGAAGCACGTGGTTTTTATAAATTGGAAGAATTATGGAGTGATGCGGATATGAAAACACACGAAGATTAATTGAGCCTAGGTCAACAAAATTCATTTCTACTTGTTTATATAAAAAAGCGGTAACAGCAACAATACTATGTCAGAGTCAAAAAATAATAAAAAGAAAAATTCGCCTTCGGGAGATGGACCTAAAATGCCCAAGTTCAATATCTATTGGATCTATGGACTAATTGCATTGTCCCTTTTCTCGGCTCGATTTTTTCAAATGTCGCCAGAATTAACCACCACCACTGAACAAGAGTTCAAGCAAGTGATGTTGATGCGTGGTGATGTGGAACGTATTGATCTTGTTCAAAACAAAGAAATCGTTCGTGTTTACATTAAGGTAGATAGCATTCATAAGGACTACTACGTACAAAAGTTTAAGAAGAAATTAGATAAAGCAAAATTAAAAGGCGTACCCTTATTTGAATTTAGTGTAACGGATTGGAATAGTTTCAACGAGCGTTTACAAAAGTTCTATGAGCAAAAAGGCATTCAAGAAGTACCGCAGAATACGATTAAAGAAGGAGAGTGGTTTGGTCCAATCGCCAATACGATATTTACAATGCTAATCATTGTCGTGATTTGGATGGTCATGATGCGTAAAATGGGTGGTGGCGCAGGTGGAAGCGGTGGCCCGGGTGGCATCTTTAATGTAGGCAAATCAAAAGCGACTTTATTTGAAAAAGGCGGCACTAAAGTCAATATCACTTTTGCGGACGTCGCTGGATTAGAAGAAGCAAAAGAAGAAGTGATGGAGATTGTGGATTTCTTAAAACAACCAAAAAAATACACAGCCCTTGGAGGTAAAATTCCAAAAGGTGCATTGTTAATAGGCCCTCCAGGAACAGGAAAAACATTGTTGGCAAAAGCCATGGCGGGAGAAGCACAAGTACCTTTCTTTAGCTTAAGTGGTTCTGATTTTGTGGAGATGTTTGTGGGTGTGGGTGCAAGTAGAGTGCGTGATTTATTTAAACAAGCGCGTGAAAAAGCGCCTTGTATTATTTTTATAGATGAGATTGATGCGATTGGTCGTGCACGTGGTAAAAATGCCATGATGAGCAATGACGAGCGCGAGAATACATTGAACCAATTGCTAGTAGAGATGGATGGGTTTGGTGGCGACACTGGAATCATTATCCTTGCAGCTACGAACCGTCCAGATGTGTTGGATTCTGCATTGTTAAGACCAGGTCGTTTTGATCGTCAGATTTCAATTGATCGTCCAGACGTGAAAGGTCGTGAAGAAATATTTAAAGTACACTTAGGTCCAATCAAAGTATCTGAAAGTTTAGACGTACATAAATTAGCAGAACAAACGCCAGGATTCGCTGGTGCAGATATCGCAAATGTATGTAACGAAGCTGCATTGATTGCTGCACGTAAAGGAAAGACAGGTGTAGAGATGAAAGATTTCCAAGACGCCATTGATAGAGTCATTGGAGGTTTAGAGAAAAAGAATAAGATTATATCTAAGGAAGAAAAAGAAGTAATTGCTTACCACGAAGCAGGTCATGCGATTTGTGGTTGGTTCTTAGAGCATGCGTATCCTTTATTAAAAGTAACGATTGTGCCAAGAGGTACTGCTGCATTGGGTTACGCGCAATATACGCCTAAGGAACAATACTTATATACCATTGAGCAATTAACCGACCAAATGTGTATGACTTTAGGTGGACGTGCTGCTGAACAAATTTTCTTTGGTCGTATTTCAACAGGGGCGTCTAACGATTTACAACAAATCACCAAGATGGCTTATTCCATGGTAACCACGTATGGCATGAATGAAAAAATTGGCAATGTTAGTTTTTACGATCCATCACAAGAGAACACTTTCCAAAAACCATTT
>JBILCS010000004.1:0-43415 GCA_044353005.1 Sediminibacterium sp.
TTAAGGATTTTTGATTTTTATAAAATTACATTCTTTTATTGTAACAAAATAAAAACAATTTAAATTTTTAATAATAGATTTGTTTTATGCAAACAAGTGTTACCATGGTTTTAGGGGCATCGACTAACCCAGAAAGATACAGTTATATGGCTACCGTCATGTTAATGGAAAAAGGGCATTCAGTTTATCCATATGGGATTAAAAAAGGCATGATCCAATCTTTGCCTATCGTGCAAGACTGGCCAAAAACAGGCTCCATAGCTACTTTGACTTTATATTTAGGGCCTACTGCTCAAGAAGAATATTATGATCAGATGATTGCGCTAAAACCAGAACGGATCATTTTCAATCCAGGAACTGAAAATCCTATTTTAGTTGAATTAGCACATGCAGCAGGTATATCCACAATTGAAGCATGTACTTTAGTGATGTTAACCACCGGCCAATTTTAAGAAAATATTAATAAGCCTGACCCCATGCGGCTCGGTCCAGCATCCTGTATTGAATGGATTCACTAATATGCTGATTTTGAATGTCTTTTGACCCATCTAAATCTGCGATAGTACGTGCTACTTTGATGATTCGATCATAAGCCCTAGCACTTAGCTGAAATTGTTCCATCGCAATTTTTAATAATTTTGCAGAAGCATCATCTAATTGCGCCCATTTTTTTAATTCATAAGACTGCATTTGGGCATTGGTAATGATACCAGAACGCTCATGAAATCGTTTCAATTGAATTGCTCTTGCATTTTGTACCCTTTCACGAATGGTTATTGAGTTTTCTGTAATGGTATGGTTGGTGAGCTCCTCGTAACTCACTGGTACCACTTCAATTTGTAAATCAATCCTATCTAACAATGGCCCCGAAATTTTATGTAGGTATTTTCTCACATTACTAGGACTACAAGTGCAGGCTTTTTGAGGATGATTAAAATACCCGCAAGGACAAGGATTCATGGAGGCAAAAAGCATAAATCTACTTGGGAACTCAACGGTTTGCCTAGATCTAGAGATACTGACAAATCCCGCCTCCATGGGTTGGCGTAAAATTTCGATGGCTGCCCTGCTGAATTCCGGTAGCTCGTCTAAAAATAAGACGCCGTTATGTGCCATTGAAATTTCACCTGGTTGTGGTATGGATCCGCCACCCACTAATGCAATGGCTGAAAGGGAATGATGTGGATTTCTAAATGGACGTGTTTGCATTAGTCCAGACTTAGGGGAGAGCTTACCGGTCAAGCTATATACTTTACTTGTTTCCAGGGTTTCTGCGTGGCTCATTAAAGGCAGGATACTAATACTTGTTTTTGCCAACAATGTTTTTCCTGCACCAGGTGGTCCAACCATGATTAAATTATGTCCTCCAGCAGCGGCTATTTCAATCGCTCTTTTTGCTAGAAACTGTCCTTTGATAAAAGCAAAGTCAACCGGGTAAATGATGGATGCTTCTTTATCTGAATCATTTTTTTGAAATGGGCTAAACAATTCGGGATGGTTACAAAATTGAGTGACTTCATTGAGGTGATCAAATGCATATACTTTAAGCCCTTCGATAAGCGATGCCTCGGCTGCATTTAAAGATGGAATAATTAATCCATCAAGGCCAGCTTCTTTGGCATAAATCGCCATCGCAAGCACACCTTTGATGGGTTGAAGCGCGCCATTTAAACTAAGTTCACCCATCATTAAAAACTGTGTCAAAACGGTTGAATTGACTATTTGGTCTGATGCTGCAAGGATCCCAATTGCAATGGGGAGATCAAAAGCAGGCCCCGTTTTTTTAATATCAGCTGGTGCTAAATTGATGACTAGTTTTGTTCTTGGCATCTGAAATCCATTGGCCTTGATTGCAATTTCTGTGCGATGTAAACTTTCCTTAACTGCTGTGTCTGGAAGTCCAACGATACAATAGCCTTGCCCCATACTCACATTGACTTCTACCTGTATACCAATGGCATCCATGCCAAATAAGCAAGCACCTCTAGTTGTTACGAGCATGTTTCTTTGAAAAATAGCAAAAAATTGAAACCGTATTTAAGTATTTATACGTTCAATCAAGTCCACAACCCCTTCTCTTTCTAAAATAAGGTAGCCAATTCTATCCTGGCTTACCCCTTTTTTCAAAGTGTAATTGAAAATCAATGCTTTGTTAATGATTGAAGTTTCAAAATAACAAAATTGAATATGCGGGTAGGCCTTAAGTGGTTCACTAATTTCATATAAATGCGTAGATAAAATACATAAGGATTGTTTTAAACCTTGTAAACCTTCAATCACTTTTGTACTACACTTCATTGCATCAATGATATTGGTACCTTTAAATAATTCGTCTATGAGTACTAGGTATTTTTTCCCATCCATGACCTGCGTTAAAGTATGTTTAATCCGTTGTACTTCATTAAAGAAATAACTTTCTCCTTTAAGTACATTGTCTGCAGTGGTTAGATTGGTGATAAGTCCATCTAAGATAGTGAGCTTGCATTTTTTTGCTGGCACACCCATGCCAATATGAGCTAGGTAGGTTAGTAATCCAACAGTTTTTATAAAAGTACTTTTACCGGCCATATTTGCGCCAGTTAAAAATAAAAAACCGGATTCAGAACTTAAACTCAAATCATTAGCGACTGCACTGGTTACCAGCGGATGCACTGCGCCCTCGAATTCAATCATTGGGCTAGCTTGATCCACCCATTCTGGAAAGTTGAACTGGTATGCCTGCATCGCTGTGGCCATACTATAATAGGCATCTAGCACATAGAAATGGTTTTGTAAATTTTTTAATTGTGCTTTATAATGGTAATAAAAAAAATAGCCCAACTCCAATACTGCTTGAGGATCTTTTTTTAAATCTTTGCTATCCACTTTAAGACAATCTAACTGCTTGATATGTTTTTTGATAGGCGCTATCAATGCATTCAACTCAGTGTTATTTGAATAAGTCTCAAACACTTTAAGCCATTGATCCAGTGTTTGGACAAAAGTCAATAAGTGCTGCACCGAATAAGCAATTAGGGCGTAATCTGTTTTATTCCAAAATTGATACCAATAAGCGCCTAGTAAACCAATCTGTTTATGGATGGGTGAAAAGCTATTTCCATAAAATTGGTCAATGACCAAGCAAGTTCCATTGGAAATTTTCATTTGATCCAAAAAGGCTTGCTCTGCTATAAAAATTTGTAAGGTGGATTGTCTTGATTCAATGGCATACTTAGCATCTAAAGGAGAAGTGATAAGCTGCATCCATTTTGCTTTACCGCCATTTGTTTTACAAAAATCTAAATGACTAGCCAGTCCTATAGACTCATTGTTGTCTAATAGTCCAATATCAAGTATCGTCGTTTTATCTACCTGCATTTAACTCCTTGTAAACTGGATTCTACTTCCTTTTTGTGCTTCGTTGAACAGACCTTGATGGTAAGCAAGGTGGCCATTGACAAAAGTAGATTGAATGCTATAAGGAAATTGGGTGCCTTCAAATGGGCTCCATCCGCATTTGTACAATATATTGTCTTTAGTAACCGTGTAAGGCAATGCTTTTACGAGAACAAGATCTGCATAATAGCCTTCTCTAATAAAGCCTCTTTCTTTAATTTGGAAACAAGTTGCAACGGCATGGCTCATTTTCTCTACCATTTTTTCCATGCTTAGTTTGCCTTCATGAACATATTTTAGCATCAGCATCAAACCGTGTTGCACTAAAGGCAACCCTGCATGCGCATTTACGTAGGCCTCTTGCTTTTCTTCCCAAGTATGTGGCGCATGATCTGTAGCAATAATATCTAGTTGATCATTCAATAAGCCTTCCCATAATGCCGTTTTATTTTCTGCTGCTTTAATGGCTGGATTGCACTTGATTAAATTACCCTTTGCAGCATAATCGTCTGCTGTAAAATGTAAATGATGCACACAGACTTCTGCAGTAATGCGTTTTTCTGCCAAAGGTTTAAGGTTAGAGAACAATTGTAATTCTTTGGCAGTGCTAATATGTAATATGTGTAATCTTGTATCAAATTTTTTTGCTAATTGGATGGCTTTAAAAGAAGACTCGAAGCAAGCATCCACATCCCTGATAATAGGGTGGTCACTTGGTTCTAAAATCGCTTTGGTTGCTTCTAAATTGGCCTTATTTTTTTTAATGATCGCTTCTTCTTCGCAATGTGTTGCAATCAACAATTCAGATCCTTCAAAAATGCGCTCTAAGACAATTGGGTTGTCTACTAATAAATTACCGGTAGAGGATCCCATAAATATCTTTACACCACAAACTTCATTTTTCTTTGCATTGGTTTTTAAAATCTCTTCTACATTGTCTTGAGAAGTACCCATGAAAAAAGAATAGTTTGCCAACGCGTTGGAGGCTGCTATTTTGTATTTATCTTCTAATAATTCCTGTGTAAACACAGGAGGATTGGTATTGGGCATTTCCATAAAACTAGTCGTGCCACCTGCTACAGCTGCTTTTGCTTCGGTATAAATATTGGCTTTATGGGTCAATCCTGGCTCTCTAAAATGCACTTGATCATCTATCACACCTGGTAAAAGAAATTGCCCTTCACCGTTGATTTCTTCTACTGCAAAGGTTGGTTCAATCGTACTTGCTATTTTTTCTATCTTTCCATCTTTTATTAATACATCCCCTACAAAGCGACGACCTTCGTTCACAATAGTGGTGTTTTTAATCAAGTAGTTTGGCATAAATAGTTAATTAGTTTTCTATGTGAATAGTGAAATAGACAAAGTTTGAACTCACTTTATCTAGGTTATTCATCAAAGGGTAGGTCGTATTTAATTGATGTAAGTCCTTCAAGCCATAACTAAATTTAACTTCAGGAGAAATAGTGGCATACCTTAGGTAAAAGCTTAACCCAACCCCAATTTCCGCACCTAAATCTGTTCCTTTTAACACACTTGGGTAAGTGTTGGGCAAAACCGAAACACCTGTAGATGGAGTGCTAATTTTTCCTGCTTTATTACTAGCTAAGTCAAAATCAAATTTTCCGCCCAATAATAAATAGTGTCGCATGATATTATTATACCTAAATCCATTATACCTGTCGGATTGAAACTTAAATGTTACAGGAAGGTGTATAATACTAGAAGATACATTTAATTTTTGAATCAAGTTTGGAGTTTTCTTAACCTTAAAATTGATAACATTTTTTGTACCAACAATTAATAAAGTGGGGTTGGCTCTTAATAAAATATGTTTGGTTAATTTTAAAGTACCAACAAGTCCAAGATTATAGTAGAGATTATTGATTGGATTAATTTCAATGATACTATAAGGATCACCAGCGATTGAAGGGGAGATTGTGGACATAAAACGATTTGCTCTATTAAATGCTAAATAGTTATTACTAAATCCAATACTCATTCCAAAATAATAGGGAAGATCGTCGTGGTCTGGCTGAAACACTTCATCCCTCTGTGCTATTGTAGCACTGCTAATACATAAACTAATGAATAAGTAGCTTATTTTATTCCGCAATAAATACTGCATATGCCTAAGGTTAATTTTTTTTGAAAGACTTGTTTAAAACCAACTTGTTCAAAAATATGGATAAAAGCACTACCTTCTGGAAAAGCAATGACACTATCATTTAAATATTGGTAGGCTGCCCTATTGCCTGAAAATAATTTACCAATCGTTGGGGTGATCCAGTTCATGTAAAATTGATAAATAGGCTTAAACCAAAAACTACTTGGCTGAGAAAATTCAAGAATGACCAATTTACTACCAGGTTCTAAGACCCTGTAAATTTCACTCAATCCTTTTTCTAAATTGGCAAAATTACGAACACCAAAAGCCACCATGGCAGCATCAAAGGTTTGGTCATCAAAAGGGATAGCAGTGCTGTCGCCAGTGATCAGTTGAATACGATCACTCAATCCTTTATCTGCAATTTTTATTCTTCCGTATTGCATCATGCCTTCGGATATATCAATCCCAGTAATTTTTTGTGGTGCAATTGTTTTATCCGCCATCAAAGCCATATCGGCTGTTCCTGTAGCGATATCTAGTAAATGGTTGATCTTTTGTTGACCAAAATAAGCAATGGCTTTTTTACGCCATCCTTGGTCAATGCCTAAGCTTAAAAAGCGGTTTAAAAAATCATACCTTTTTGCAATATGGTCAAACATGGTAGCTACCTGTTCTTTCTTAGCGGCATGACTCGCTGCATAGGGTACTATTTTATCGTGTTCATATTCACTCATAGGGCAAAGATATTGATTTTGTGGATGCTTTGATTATCTTCGTTTTTCATGAAAGCAAGGATCTATAAATCTACTGGAAGTTGGTATAGCGTAAAGCTAGAAAATGGCCAATTTTGTCAAGCCCGTATTAAGGGGGTGATTAAATTGGATGCCATTACCTCTACCAATCCAATTGCCGTTGGCGATTGGGTAGATTGTACTATTGAGGCGGATGCTGAGCAGGCGGTGATGATTCACAATATAATAGAAAGAGACAATTATGTAGCTAGGCAGTCCCCCCATAATAAAAGACAACAACATATTATTGCCTCTAACATGGATCAATCCATTTTATTGGCGACCTTAAAATCTCCTAAAACTTCACAAGGATTTATAGATCGTTTTTTGGTCTCTTGTGAAGCGTTTCACATTCCTGCCATCATCGTGTTCAACAAAGCTGACATATATGGGCCCGAAGAATTAGAAAGGTATGCAGCATTAGAGGAGATGTACCAGGCAGTGGGGTATAAAGTGTTGTTAATTAGTATTGAACAAAAAATGGGCCTTGAACCATTGGATGCTTTATTGAAAAATAAAACGACTTTAGTAAGTGGACATAGTGGGGTGGGTAAATCTTCCATGATCAATTATTTATTTCCAGACCTTGATTTAACAACACAAGAAGTGAGTGGATGGAGTGGGAAAGGAATGCACACGACTACTTTTGCACAAATGTATGATTACCCTGTAGGTGGCGCTGTGATTGATACACCGGGTATGCGTGAATTAGGATTAGTGAATTTAGCGAAAGAAGAATTGGCACAATACTTTCCAGAAATGCGCGCGAAAATGCAGGGTTGTCAATTCAATAATTGCCAACACATCAATGAGCCAGGATGTGCTGTAAAAGCCGCCGTGGAAAAAGGAATCATTTCTGAGGCACGCTTTTTTAGCTACGTGGATTTATGGCATGGGATTGAGGAAAAAAAATATTAGCACCTTTTTATTCGCCAACTTTCTTGGTAGCATCTGGTGCATCGTTATAGTCACTAAACCAAGAAGCATATTTGACATAATTATTAGAGATGCGATTGATCTCACCATGAATTAAATCTTCGGAAACCATCTTCACTTTTTTTGCAGGCACACCAGCATAAATACTACCGGCTTCTACAATGGTACCTTCTAATACCACTGCGCCAGCTGCAATAATCGCATTGGAATGCACTACACAGGCATCCATCACAATACTGCCCATACCAATTAATACATTGTCATGAATGTTACAACCATGCACCATGGCATTGTGACCAATCGATACATTATTGCCAATGGTGGTGGGATGTTTTTGATAAGTACAATGAATAATGGCACCATCTTGCACATTCACTTTATCACCCATTTTGATAAAATGCACATCCCCACGAATCACTGCATTGAACCATACTGAACAATCTGCGCCCATGCTGACTTCACCTACAATGGTGGCGTTGGGTGCAACAAAACAATTTTCACCTATTTGAGGGAGTTTTCCGTTAACGGGTAGTATGGTTGCCATAAAAATGCGACTTTTGTAATGCAATTTATACCGAATGTCCAGATTAAACAATAGACAATTTTTTTTACAGCATTTAGCCCAAACCTCCCCTAAACCTATTGGGCTAGAAGTTGCTCGTGCGGAAGGCATTTATATTCATGACACCGAAGGCAAAGCTTATATCGATTTGATTGCGGGATTCAGTGTTTGCAATATTGGGCATAGCCATCCAAAAGTGATTGCAGCAATAGAGCAGCAGATAAAACAATACATGCATGTGATTGTGTATGGGGAATTCATTCAATCACCACAAGTACAATATGCAAAAGCTTTATTGTCCCTATTGCCTGAAAATCTACAATCTATTTATTTTACCAATAGCGGCGCAGAAGCTGCAGAGGGTGCTATGAAATTGGCTAAGCGCGTCACAAAGCGAACAAGGATCGTTGCATTTGATGGTGCATATCATGGCAGTACGCAAGGTGCTTTAAGTGTAATGGGGGATGAGTATTTTAGAAATGCATACCGTCCATTGTTACCAGATGTGTTGCATCTTCGATATAATAACATGCAGGATATTGATTTGATTGATCATCATGTAGCCTGTGTGATGGTAGAACCTGTGCAAGCCGAAACTGGCATCACAGCGGCTTCTGCCATATGGTTAAAAGCATTAAGAACAAAATGCGATGCGTTATGTATTTTATTAATCTTTGATGAAATACAATCTGGATTTGGAAGAACAGGCAGCTTATTTGCTTTTGAACAATATGGTGTGGTGCCTGATATTTTATTAACAGGAAAAGCATTAGGAGCGGGCTTGCCTTTAGGCGCTTTCATTAGTTCACCAGCGATGATGGGCACGCTAACCTATGATCCTGTACTAGGCCATATCACTACATTTGGTGGGAATCCTGTTGCCTGCGCTGCTGGCAAAGCTGGCTTAGAAGTATTACTTGAATCGGGCTGGATGGATGAAGTAAAAGCAAAAGAAAAATTCTTAGTAGAAGCATTAAAGCATTCGGCAATTATTGGTAAACAACATAAAGGACTTTGGATGTCTTTGCAATTTGCAACACCTGAATTAACCAAAAAAATTGCTGCAAATTGTATCGCCAATGGGGTGATCACAGATTGGTTCTTATTTGCAGAAGATCGTATTCGGATAGCGCCACCATTGAGTATTACGATGGAAGAGCTAGCAATTGCAGTGCAAAAATTAAAAGAAAGTATTGACCAATCTTTGTAGGATTTTTTAGCAATCGCCTGTTCTGCAAAAACTTCTATATAGTTTTTCGTAGATAGGAATGATATGGTGGATATCAAACAATTTAGCTTGCTCTAATGCATTGTGTTTAAAAGCCTTTAATTGCGCATCATCTTTTAAAAGATGAATTGCTCTTTCGCTCATCGTAGCCACATCGCCCACATCTGCTGTGTAGCCTGTTTTCCCATCAATATTGATTTCGCCTAATCCACCTGCATTGGAACTAATAACTGCCACACTGGAAGCCATTGCTTCTAATGCAACTAATCCAAAACTTTCATATTCAGAAGGCAATAAGAATAAATCACTCACTGCTAAAATATCTTCCATCTGCTCTTGCTTACCTAAAAAGCGCACATCCGATTCAATGCCGTATTGCCTTGCTAAATCCTCGGCAATTGGACGTTCTGGCCCATCGCCTACCATCAGTAATTTAGAAGAGGTTGCTGCGTGGATATTTTTAAAAATTTCCATCACATCGCCAATCCTTTTTATTTTTCTGAAATTGGATGCATGTACCACAATTTTTTCTTCATGCGAAGCAACCACTTTTTTAAATGCAGCCAAAGGCTTTTTATTGAATCTTTTTAAGTCTACAAAATTATGAATCACTTCAATCTCTTTACGGATCTCAAAATGTTTTAATGTTTCTTGTTTCAAGTTTTCTGACACTGCCGTAATGGCATCGCTTTCATTGATTGAAAAAGTCACGACTGGTTCGTAGGTTTTATCACGACCAACTAATGTGATGTCTGTGCCATGCAAAGTGGTAATGACTGGCACCAATCTGCCTGTTTTTTGTTTTACAATTTGCTTTGCAGTATAAGCAGCAGAAGCATGTGGAATAGCATAGTGCGCATGGATTAAATCCAAGTCATGGTTTAAAATCACATCCACCATCGTGCTCGCCAATGCTAATTCATAGGGTGGGAAGTCAAATAAGGGATAAGTGGGAACCCTTACTTCGTGGTAAAAGATATTTTCGTGAAAACCATTTAAACGAACGGGTTGTTGGTAGGTAATAAAATGGATTTCATGTCCTTTATCTGCTAAAGCTTTTCCAAGTTCTGTGGCTAACACACCACTTCCACCAAACGTAGGATAACAAACTATTCCAATCTTCATTTTGAGCTATTATGACTACAAAGAACAACTAAATAATCGATAAAGTTTAGTTATATTTAATAAATTATTTGAAAGTTAAAACTAGTATACAATGCATAAAATTTTACTTTTCCTTTTTGCCCTTCCATTGATGGTTCAGGCGCAATCTAAGACAGACAGTACGACCATTAAAATGATGTCCGACGAGATCATGAAAAATGGTAAAGCCTATGACTTATTAAGAGAGTTAACCAAGTCAATTGGTGGCCGTTTGGCAGGTTCTCCTCAACAACAAAATGCCGCTATCTGGGGCAAGCGTCATATGGAATCATATAAGCCTGATCAGGTTTATATGCAAGCATGTAAAACACCGAATTGGCAGCGTGGGGGTAAAGATTTTAGCGCAGTGGTTGCTGCCGATGGAAAACCAATGATGGATAAATTAGAAGTATTTGCTTTAGGCAATTCTTTGTCAAGCAATGGATTGGTTGAAGCAGAATTATTGGCGGTGGCTAATTTTGATGAACTAGAAAAAAGAAAAGACGAAGTAAAAGGAAAGATTATTTACTATCATAGTCAGTTTGATCCAACGACGATTCAAACTTTTAAAGCATACAGTGAATCAGGCGTGTATCGTCGATCTGGTGCTAGTAGAGCTGCTAAATATGGTGCAGTAGGAGTGATGATTCATTCTCTAAGTACAGCGCCTGATAACGCACCTCATACAGGCACAATGGTATATGACGAAGCGTATCCAAAAATTCCTGCTGTGGCGCTTGGTCCAAATGATGCCAAAAAAGTTTGGAATCAATCTAGAAATAAGCAATTGCGTGTGCAAATACAAACCTATGGTTTCTTTTTACCTGATGCAGATGAAAACAATGTGGTGGCAGAAATCAAAGGCTCCGAGTTTCCAAATGAAATTATTACGGTTGGCGGTCACTTAGATAGTTGGGATGTAAATGAAGGTGCACATGATGATGGTGCTGGTATTGTACAGACAATGGAAATTTTACGTACGATGAAAGCTTTGAATTATAAGCCTAAAAGAACCATTCGTTTTGTATTATTTGCGAACGAGGAGAATGGAGGAAAAGGAGGCGCTAAGTACGCAGAGCTTGCAAAACAAAATAATGAAAAACATATTTTTGCATTAGAGAGTGATGCAGGTGGATTTACACCAAGAGCGATTGGCATTAGTGCAACAAGCCCTGAGCAGTTTAAAAAATTCCAACAATGGGCGAGTTTATTAAAGCCTTATGGAACTGAAATTACAGCTGGTGGCGGTGGCGCAGATATTGGCCCATTAAAGAATGTCAATGCAGCGATCGTTCTTGCAGGATTGGTTCCTGATAGTCAACGTTATTTTGATATACACCATGCTAAAACAGATGTATTTGAAAATGTAAACAAACGTGAATTGTTATTAGGTGCGGTGAATATGGCTGCGGTGATTTATTTAATTGACCAGTATGGAACGAACTTATAATTACTACGATATAGCATAAATATAACCTTCGCTTATGAAGTATAGAAAAAATACCTAACCCTCTTCTCTCAGCTCGCAAGCTCGAATGTTCGACGATGGTTAGTATTATTTTCTATATTATATTTTTCTTTCAAAGGGATTCGTATTTAGAACTTTACTACTTGCATTTAAAATATAGTACCCCGAGAGCGATATCGGTTCTTTCCGCTTGAGCACGAGGGGTAGCTATATTTTAAATTAATACTAAAAGGTTTTATAAATAATTCTATGACATTAAACTATCTAGATAAGTTCATAGAACGCTCTTTGTACAAGGTTCTGAAATAAGGATCGCGTAAGTCTTTGATAAAGCGGATGGCTTCTCCCGTACTCTTCATCTCTGGTCCTAATTCTTTATTCACGCCTGGGAATTTATCAAAACTAAATACCGGTTCTTTGATTGCGAAGCCGTCTAGTTTTTTCTCCATTGTAAAGTCGGTTAATTTTGCTGCACCCAACATCACTTTAGTCGCGATATTTAAATATGGGATCTGGTATGCTTTTGCAATAAATGGTGTTGTTCTAGAAGCTCTAGGGTTGGCTTCAATCACAAATACTTTATCGTCCTTAATTGCAAATTGAATATTGATCAATCCCTTGATATTTAAAGCGCGTGCAATTTTTTCGCTGTAAAATTCCATCGTAGCCACAATCAATGGTGTTAAATTGAATGCTGGTAATACTGCATTGCTATCTCCACTATGGATTCCTGCTGGTTCTATATGTTCCATCACACCCATCACATGAAAAGTTTCACCATCAAAGATCGCATCTACTTCTGCTTCCTGACAACGGTCCAAGAAATGGTCAATTAAAATTTTATTATCTGGAATATGTTTTAAAATACTTACGACTGCTTTTTCTACTTCTGCATCGTTGATGACAATACGCATTCTTTGTCCACCAATCACATAGCTTGGTCTTACAAGTACTGGGTAACCCACTTGATTGGCTACTTCAATCGCCTCGTCTGCTGTGTAAGCAGTGCCGTAGTCTGGGTAAGGAATTTTTAAATCTTTCAATAAATCACTAAAGCGACCTCTGTCTTCTGCGATATCTAAACTATCAAATGAAGTACCTATTATTTTGATGCCACGCTCAGTTAAACGCTTGGCTAATTTTAATGCAGTTTGTCCACCCAATTGTACAATCACACCTTCTGGTTGTTCTAATTCAATGATCTCCCAAAGGTGTTCCCAAAAAACGGGTTCAAAATATAATTTGTCCGCCATGTCAAAATCGGTAGAAACAGTTTCTGGATTACAGTTCACCATAATTGCTTCGTATCCTGACTCTTTAACTGCTAGTAATCCATGCACGCAACAATAATCAAATTCAATACCTTGTCCAATACGATTAGGGCCACTTCCTAAAACAATAATTTTCTTCTTTTTAGATTGGACAGATTCGTTGGAGTGCAATTGGTTGCTCATAGGTATAAAATTGGGCAAAAATACATTAGCCAAAGCATTTATCCGAATTTTTATAGAATGGTTTTCCACCAATTTTACTTATTTAACGATACAAAGCTCATCCCAGCGGGTAGTAAAGCGCTTACTTCTTTTCTCGCTGCGCATTTTCCAGTTCTTCTGCGTCCCACTGGTGCCAAATTTGAGCACATCGTTGCGGTAGGCGGCGTTCATATTGTCAATCACATGCATTAGCTTCTTCTTTTTTGTGTCTATAGGCGCAACGAATAGATTGGTTTGCAAGGCACTATCGGGCACAAAACCACTTAGGATCACGCCGGCTTTTTTATAGACTTCGTCCTTTTCGAAGAGGGATTTGCCAATGGCGACCACCGCCTTGATCAGGTCGGGGGTGCTCTGGGTGGGATTATCCAACTGGGTATAACCACTCACTTGACGGCCCCGGCTATAGTAGGCGGCGTCTAATTGAATAGGCGCTTTTTTAAGTAAGAACACGGCGATGCCTGTGGCCGCACTATGTTGTCTTCTTAATTTCTCGGCAGCCCTAGTGGTATAGGTTGCAAGTGCTTCTTCTATTTCCTGCCATTCGGAGACATTGCGTCCAAACATTCTTGTAGTCGCAATCATTTTTTTTTCTGTTCTCGGGGCTTGCATGGAATGACTTTTAAAACCTTTTAGTTCGCGTATCAAACGCATCCCCACCACACCACCTAAAAATCTTTTACCCCAACTTAGGTCTTTGATGCTTAATGTATAGGCCGTATTGATGCCATACACTTTTAGTTTTTCACTATAGCTAAAACCCACGCCCCAAATATCTTCTACAGGCGTTTGTTGTAATGCCGCTTGTATTTTTTTAGTCGTATCCAACACCACGATACAATTGGTTTTAAGTTTATTTTTTTTTGCTAATCGGTTGGCTACTTTACTCAATACTTTATTGGGTGCCGCACCAATCGAAACAGAAATACCTGTCCATTGTTCAATCTTATTTTTGAGTTCTAAACAAAAGGATTGGACATTTTCTGGAGCTAGGTGAGACAGGTCTACAAAAGCTTCATCCACCGAATACACTTCTACATGACCCGGTGGTAGCAATAGTCTCATGGTTTCCATCACACGCCAACTGAGGTCGCCGTATAAATGATAGTTAGAGGAAAAAGTAGTGACGCCATTTTTTTCAATCAAATCCTTCGCCTGAAAATAGGGCACGGCCATGGAGATGCCTAATTGCTTGGCTTCATCCGTGCGCGACACAATACAGCCATCATTATTACTTAAGACCACTACCGGACGGTGCAGTAACTGTGGCTGAAAAAGTCTTTCGCAGGTACAGTAAAAACTATTGCAGTCAACAATGGCTTGCATTTTTTTGAATTAAAAATGAATCTAATAAAAGGGGTGTGAGTAATGATTTATAGCGCGTGAATTACAAAAGTCACAACTCCCCAAGTGCTATAGTCCGATAATTGCGCCACTTGAATACTACCATATTTTTTATTTTCTGGTAATAAACTAATGCTATGTTCCTGTATCTGTAAACGACGCACTAAAAATTCTCCATTCAATACAGCCACTACCACATTACCCGATCTTGCTTGGATGCTTCTGTCTACAATCAAGGTATCTCCAATATGAATCCCGGCGCCAAGCATGGCATCGCTGTTGACCCTAAAGAAAAATGTGGCGGGCTTGTTGCGCACCAATTGTTCGTTGAGGTCAATCCCTCTTTCCATAAAATCGTCCGATGCCGCACCAAATCCGGTAGCATTGGCTTGTACAACCTGCGCCGACTGGTAGTTTTTAGCCCCTGTATAACCTGTTTTTTGCTCGTATGCTTCTTCCTGAAATTCCATTTAGCTAAATTTATTAGCAATATTAACTAAATAATTTAGTATTTAATCAAACTGAGGGAGAAATTTATCCTCATTTTTAAGCCTTCATTACCAATGGATTGTACTATTTGATGTTGTATCTTGGGGGTATAAATGCACCTGCTATGTCTACTTTTTTTATTGATCCCAATATTGCGAGGGCTAAAACCATCGACACGAGCTTTTACCTAGATCCAGCTTGTTTAGAAAAAGCGAAGGAGCAGGTCTTTGCACCTAGCTGGCAATATATTGGTCATACAGGAATGGTGCCGAATGCGGGAGATGCGTTTCCATTTAGGTTATTGGAAAATTATATCGACGAGCCATTAGTAATTACTAAAGATGCAGACGGTGGGGTACATTGTTTATCGAATGTATGTACGCATCGCGGCAATTTAATGGTGTACGAACCTTGTACTGGCTTAAAACACCTGCGTTGTAAATACCATGGCAGGGCTTTTCATTTAGATGGAAAATTTATTTCCATGCCGGAGTTTAAGGAAGTAGAAAATTTTATTCCAGAGAACAATCATTTGCATGATTTGCCTTTATACCAATGGGGTCCTTTATTGTTCACGCAACTTAAAAAAGGATTAGGCCCTGAATTATTTTTTAAAGAGATGGAAGAGCGCATTGGATTTTTACCGATTGATAAATTAGTGTATGATCCAAGCAGAACAAGTGATTATTATATTAAATCCAATTGGGCATTGTACTGTGAAAATTATTTAGAGGGATTTCATATTCCATTTGTGCATCCGGGACTGAATGCCTTTTTAGATTTTAAAGATTACACCACAGATATTTTTAAATATTCCAATTTACAAATTGGTGCTTCTAAATCTTCGGAACATTGTTTTGATTTACCAGCAGGACATGTGGATGCAGGAAAAAATATTGCTGCGTATTATTTTTGGGTCTTCCCGAATATGATGTTTAATTTTTATCCATGGGGATTGTCATTGAATATTGTTACACCGATTGATGCAGGCAATACCAAAGTGACTTTCTTAAGTTTTGTGTATGATGCAAGCAAGCTAGATACAGGCGCTGGTGCGGGATTGGAGAGTGTAGAGCAAGAGGATGAAGAAGTGGTAGAGCATGTGCAACAAGGTATCCGCTCAAGATTCTATCATCACGGAAGGTATGCGACCAAGCGCGAACAAGGCACGCACCATTTTCATAGTTTACTAGCAGATTTTATGAATCAATCAGCATCAGTCTAAATAATCTCCCCAAGTAATTTCAACAGTCCAATCTGGGCCAGATCCAATATTGAATTTATCGGCCATGCTGCCTTGGTTCAAAGCAAAAGACAATTGCATTAAACTATTTAAGTAAGCAAGGGGCTTGCCCACTCCGACGACGCCAAAAGTATTTTCAAAAGGCATGGCACCTTGGTAAGCTAATTTTTGTTGATGCAAAACTTTCACTACGATTACATTTTTATCGTGAGGTAGGGCATTAAATGCTTTCCAAAGATCTTGTCCAATATTAGTCCAAAGATTCCCGTATTGAATATCTAGGATATCGATATTCCCTTTTAAGATTGCATTGTTTAAACTTGCTTTTTGATAAGAAAGTAAAAAAGGCTTTGGTGCTAATAATTGACCAATCGATTCAAAAGAAATGGTTTTAGACGCGAGTCTTGCAGCCGTATATGCATACACATCTCTGCCATGAAAAGTATAAGAGGCGCCAGAGTTTTTTCTTCTATTCACTGCTTCGTCAATTTCACGAATGGATTCAATCCCAATACTTGCTGCAAGTAAGGTGAGTGTGCCGTTATCTGGTGTGACAATAAAATGTCCTGATTTAGTTTTAGCCACCACCGATTTTCTTTCAGTACCTACACCGGGATCCACCACAGAAACAAATACCGTACCTGCAGGCCAATAGGGTACCGTCTGATCCAATCTATACGCCGCTTCCCAAATATTATAAGCAGGAATCTCTTGTGTTAGATCGTATAATTTCAAATTAGGGTTCACGCTACTTGCAACCCCTTTCATAGCGGAGACAGCACCATCCTTGCTACCAAAATCTGTTTGAAAAACAACGATGCCATTTTGTGCTGAAGCGTTTAAAGTCATCAATACTAAAAACGGTAAGGCAGTTATAAATTTTTTCATAGTAGTGATTTTATGTTGGATGAAATATAATCATATTTTAAGTAAATAAATAGTTTATGAGCAGCGACGTTTTTAGGAGCCGCGAATAAAGCTATTTATTTAAGAACTATAAATAGGATTTACAACGTTTTAGGATCGATAAAATAAAAAAATACTTTTTCGTGGCGAACATTGTGAGCGAAGCGATCTGAGAGATTAGAAAAAGGTATTTTTTATTTTTTATGATTTAAAAGATTATTTATTAAAAAAGCCTCCCTAAATAAATAGAGAGGCTTTAAAGTTATTGCATTATAACGATACGATTTAGAATCGGAAAGCTAATTTGGTAAATAGTCTTAAACCATTGTAGCCCATTTGAACACCATCCCATGGTCCACCAGTTTCATTGTCACCGGCCCAATATTTAGCTTGAGGATTCACTGCAAAGTCAGGGTGTACATTAAAGATATTGTCTGCACCAAAGATGAAGTTTACTTTTTTGCTTAACTGAATATTGCTATAAATATCTGTAGTGAATTTACCACCGTAGTTAAAGTGCTCAGGTAAAAAAACATTTTCGTCTGCATCGGTTGGCACTTCTGGATTAATACCATCTCCATTATAACCAAATCCTGTTAAGGTTAACTTGCCAAAATAAGTCACTCTTGCACCAATACTCACTTTCTTTTTAGCGTAGTCTGCTGAGAAAGAGAACTTAGATGCAGGTGCAGAAGCTTTTAAGAAGAACTTCTCTCTATCATTAAAGAAGGTATTGGCATTGTATTCGTTGGTATTCAATGCGTCTGGTACATTGATTTCGTCAATCGTAATCCCTTGTAAATTACCTACCAATAAGAATTTCAATTTCTCTGTTGCAGATATTTTCTTTTGGTAATCTACCACGATATCTACACCTGTATTGGTTGTGTTCACCGCATTTGCAAAAAACTGTGCAGTGGCAACACCTAGGCTATTTAATTTATCAGTCAAAGCTGTTGGCAAAGTCGCATCGCCTGCACTAAATAAACCAGACAATACCACACGGTCTTTCATTTTAATTTGATAACCATCTACTGTAACTGATAAACCTTGCATTGGTTTCCAAGAAAAACCAAGACTCATATTATTAGAAGTCTCTTGCTTTAATGTTGGGATACCAGCAAGTCTTGTAATTGGGTCGTTATTATTTGCTACACGAGATTGAACCAATCCGCCTTGAGAGAAAGAAGTAAGGGTATTGCTGAAATATTTTTGTTGTAAAGAAGGTGCACGATAACCAGTACTGAATGATCCTCTGAAATTAAAATTATTGGTTACTTTATAACGGAAGGATGTTTTAAAAGTACTCACTGCACCAAAGTCAGAATAATTTTCGAAACGAACTGCACCTGTAATTAAAAAGGCTTCAGAAGGGGTGTATTCCAAATCACCATACATACCTGTTACCATTCTATTTGCATCCACTTCGTCTTCTGGACTAAAGCCTGGAAAGCCTTGTGCGCCTGGTGCTTGTTGTAAACCAAAATTATTTGTGAATGCTTTATAAGAAGCAACTTCTCCTCTGTTAATACGATAAGCTTCATATCTTAATTCTGCACCATAAGCCACTCTAATTCCACCGTTATTCACTGTGCCAAATTGCTTAGACAAATCAAAGTTGGTGGTGTTTTGTAAGAAGTTAAATCCACCGTCGTCAAAATTTGTTTTTGTGACATTGCCAATATCAGAAGCGTTGAATGTGCCTGCTCCATAATAATGAAAATCATTGTAACCAAATGCGTTGCTAAAATCCCAATTCCATCCATTTTTATTGTCTTTAGAAAATCCAGTCACCATAGAAATGTCTTGGATCTGCGCTTGAATACGTGGGTTGAAGCTAGTATCACCAGAACCAGATTGGAACATGATGTCTGGAACAAATTTCAAACTACCATTGCTGTTCACTGGAAAACGCGTTGGTCTTGCAGACCAGTTTCTAGTATAAGCATAAGCGTCAGATTTTTTATTGTTCATTCCGCCAAATGCATAAAATTTAATATTGTCTCCAAGTGGTAATTCTAAGTTCATCATGGCGCCATAAGAAGTCAATGAACCATCTCCAAAACCTTGTCTCCAAGTATTGGTAGGTAAACCATCTTTGTCTGCAATGTCTGAACTAGCCGCCTGACGGAAAGTTTTTCCTTGATCCAATACATCAAAAGACAAATTAATGAATCCGCCTTTTTTACCTAAGTCAAATCCACGGTTGGCTTGAATCGCACTTGTTACACCATCTATAGGGTAATCGTATAAATAGTCTTTCTTATCCTTATGTTGGTAGGTGTTGAATTTCTTATCATAATAACCAGCCATACCTGTAGTGATATTCCACTCCTTGGTATTTTTTCTTAAGATAATATTCATCACACCAGCAATCGCATCAGATCCATATTGCGCAGAAGCACCATCTCTTAAAATTTCAATTCTATCCACTGAAGCCTGAGAGAATCCATTCAAGTCTACACCAGAATTTCCACGACCTCTTGTACCAAATAAACCTACAAAGGCAGTGTTATGTCTACGCTTGCCATTGATTAAAACCAGGGTCTGATCCGGTCCTAAACCTCTTAATGTGCCAATATCTATGTGGTCTGCGCCATCTGAACCAGATTGTTTGTTATAATTAAAAGAAGGGGCAGCATAATTTAATGAAGACGTTAAATCCATTCTTGCCGTGTTAATTGCGACTTCTGAAATTTTAATCACATCTACTGGAACGGGCGACTCTAGTTTAGCACGACCAGTACCGCGACTTCCCACCAAGATCACATCCTGAAGGTCTGTTGTAGCGGCATTTAAAACAACATTTAAAGTACCATTGGTTGCTTTCACTTTTTTGCCTTCAAAGCCCACAAAACTAAACTCAATCAAGTCGTCCATTTTGGCATTGATTGTAAATGCACCTGCTTTATTGGAGGTGGTCAATGCATTGGTCGTTTGTACTTTTACAGTAACGCCTTCTAAGGGACTACCTTTGCTATCCACCACTGTTCCAGTGATTTTTTGTGTTTGCGCGATAGCTGCTAATGAAAAAAAGGAGAGCAACAGCATTAACATTACTTGTCTTAATGACATTATTTGTCTGTTCATAAGGGGGTTATTTGATTGAATTTACCACTTTTTTGGGTTTTTTGGTTGGGTAGGAGATAATTAATTACTTTTAATACTATTAAAACCCCTAATCAAAGTTCATGGAAGCAATGCAGGACGCGATCAAACAATTATTTTTATCCCACGCAGGGAAGGCATGCGAGCACATTGAAAAAATCCCACAAAGTGGGGGAGATCGAATGTATTTTAGAATTAAACAAGGCGCGGATTCCTATATTGCTACCTATAACCTGAATATCAAGGAGAATGAGACCTTCATTTATTTTGCGCAGCATTTTCACTCCAAAGGATTACCGGTACCAAAAGTGCTAGCAGTGAGTACCGATCAGAAAATCTATTTACAAGAAGACCTTGGTGCTGAATCCTTATTAGATGTATTAGAAAGAGAAGGCAAGACGGAAAGAGTGTATCAACTATTTCAAAAGAGTTTAAAAGCATTGGTGCAATTACAAGTAAAAGGAAATGAAGGACTTGATTATTCAAAATGCCTCACTTCAAAAACATTTGGTAAGCACGCTGTGTTGACGGACTTGTTGTATTACAAATATTATTTTTTAGATACTTTACAATATCCTTACGATAAACAAGCATTGATTGACGAGTTTGAATTATTAAGTAATCAATTATCTGATAGTCATTTTAATTATTTCATGTTCCGCGATTTTCAGAGCAGAAATATTGTGGTGAAAGGAGAGGAAGTTTTTTTTATAGACTTCCAAGGTGGGATGAAAGGAGGTATGCCTTATGACGTGGCATCCTTATTATGGCAGGCAAAAGCAGAATTATCCAATGAATGGAAAGAGCGTTTATTGAATGATTATATTAAAGAAGCAGAAATCGTATTAGGGGAAACCATTGATACGAATATGTTTAAAAAACAATACCACGGATTTGTTTTATTAAGATTGTTACAAGTATTGGGCGCTTATGGATTTAGAGGTTTGTTTGAACGTAAAGCGCATTTCTTAACCAGTATCCCATTGGGTTTAAAAAATCTTCGTGCATTTTTAGAAATACATACTTTAGACAAAGACACACCAGTTTTTGCAGGTATTTTAAAATGGATGGTAGGCGATGAAGTGCTGAACAGATTTACGCCTATGCAGGCCACTGAAAAAACACCATTGGTGATTACCATCAATAGTTTTAGTTATAAAAAAGGCTTGCCTGTTGACAATAGTGATAATGGGGGAGGATTTATTTTTGATATGCGGGGCATTTTAAATCCGGGCAGGTTTGATCCTTATAAAAATGAGTCAGGATTGGATAAACCTGTACAAGACTTCTTAGAACAAAAAACAAAAATGAATACTTTTTTGAATAGTGTTTGGGATTTAATTGATATCACAGTCGAAGATTATTTAGCTAGAGATTTTAAGTCTTTGCAAATTAATTTTGGTTGCACTGGTGGCCAACACCGAAGTGTGTTTGCGGCAGAACAAACTGCAAGACATTTAAAGAACAAGTATAAAGTGAAGGTCGTTTTAGCGCATACTAACCAATCCAATTGGGTAAAATAATTTTTTATGAAGGCAATGATTTTAGCTGCAGGATTAGGGACTAGGCTGAAGCCCTTTACAGACCATCACCCTAAGGCTTTGGCGATTGTGAATGGCAAAACTTTATTACAACGTAATATTGAATACTTACAAGATTTTGGCATCTGTGAAGTGGTGGTGAATGTGCATCATTTTGCGGATCAAATTTTAGACGCTATTGAAAAAAACAACGGATGGGGATCGAAAGTCATCATCTCTGACGAGTCGGACGAAGTGCTTGAGACCGGTGGTGGATTGTTAAGAGCGAAAGCTTATTTTGAAAACGAAGTCAAATGGTTGGTGATGAATGCAGATATCTTAACCGATTTAGATTTAGGTAAGTTGATTGAAGCGGATAAAGCTTTTGATGCATTGTCTGAAGGAGAAATGGTGGCTACGCTAGCTGTGACCAATCGTACTACAAGTAGAAATTTAATTTTCAATACAGCGGGCACATTGTGTGGCTGGAGGAATAATACAACGAACGATGAAAAATGGGCCAATCCTTTAAAAGACCCTACCATGGCTGTTCCAAAAGCATTTAGTGGTATTCAAATTGTGCATACAAACTTTTTTGAAGCTTTGAATATGCAAGGCAAGTTTTCCTTGATTGATGCTTATTTACAAATTGCACAACACTATGCCATTCATTTTTATGACCATAGTGATGGCATATTATTAGATGTGGGCAAACCAGAAAGTTTAGAAAAAGCGTCGGGACTTTTTAGTTAAACTTTAATGTATATTTTTTTCTTGTCTAATACACTTGCAAGCAATGCAAAGAAGGCGATAAAGCAAAGGGCATATACAAAAGAACCTACTCTTAAATCGCTCGAAATATTTTTACAAATATGTTGGTAAAACCAAGGCAGGGCAGAAGTGTAGACTGGCTCCCCTTTTTCATCTGTATGGTCGACCCATCTCAATAAGGCCAATACTCTTGGCAAAAATCCGCTGAGTACAAAAATGAATAAAGGATTCTTGCCAAACACATCAAAGAAATGGCTCCATCTTCCTTGGCTATTTTTAAATTCTAATAAATAAATGAGTACACTTAAAGTAATAATGGCTAAGCCAGAGGTATATAACACATAACTACTGGTCCATATTTTTTTATTGATGGGAAAACTAAAGTCCCAAATATATCCAGCCAACACCAATACCACACCAGCTAATAATAATTGTGCTAGCATCTCAAAGCTCTTCCCCTTTGCTTGAATGTATTCACCGACTAAAAATCCAAAAATCACTTGTACAATTGCGGGTATAGTACTGATTAATCCTTCTGGATCAAATGGGACACCCTCGCCTTTATAAATATGGTTCACGCCTAAAACAGTTTGATCTATCGCATTACCAAAAAATCCAGATAAACTATAAGGATGCCCTTGAGTACCCAATAAAAAACTCAAGATCCAATAGGCAATTAGAATTAGTCCACCAATATAGAAAGCCATTTTAGATTTACCATAGTACACTATAATGGAAGCGAAAAAATAACAGAGTGCGATTCTTTGTAAGACACCTAAAATACGAATGTTCTCCCAGGTCTTTGCCACTAAATGTCCGTCCGACCATTTCACAAATGGGCTCCAATTTAAAAACAGCCCGATTAAGAAAATCAATACCGTTCTTTTGACTACTTTTTTCCAAAAATCAGACGGTGTTCCTTTTTCAAATTTTGGCATCACAAAAGCCATGGCATTACCTACAGCGAATAAAAAGAAGGGAAAGACTAAATCGGTGGGTGTGCATCCATGCCAGCTTGCATGTGCTAATGGGCTAAAAATATGCCCCCATGAACCAGGGTTGTTCACAAGAATCATTAAGGCCACAGTGGCACCTCTAAAAACATCCAATGCATAATATCTTTCCTTTTGTATCATATTGCCCACTTTAGTATTTAAATGTAACAAGAATCTTGGGTTAATGCACCATTTATGATCAAATTACTTTCTATTATATATCTTGTTATTAATATCTTTGAGCCTCATAATTGACCATGAAAAAGAACATTTTAATTACAGGAGGGGCAGGTTTTATTGGATCGCATGTAGTGCGTTTATTTGTCAATAGCTACCCTGATTATCAGATCTTCAATTTAGATGCCTTGACCTATGCAGGCAACTTAGAGAATTTAAAGGATATAGAGCATGCAGCGAATTATCATTTTGTAAAAGCAGATATTTTAGATGCAGCTGCATTGAAGGAAATTTTTGCAAAGCATGCCATTACGGATGTCATCCATTTAGCAGCAGAATCTCATGTGGATAGAAGTATCGTTTCACCATTGGATTTTGTGTACACGAATGTGATTGGCACGGTGAACTTACTAAATACCGCCAAGGAATATTGGAAGGATGATTTGAGTTATGAAAATGCGCATGATGGCTCTTGGCACAATCAAAGAAATCATTTGTTTTACCATGTTTCCACCGACGAAGTATATGGAAGCTTAGGTAAGGAAGGCTTGTTTACTGAAACCACACCGTATGATCCAAATTCACCCTACTCGGCAAGTAAAGCTGCGAGCGATCATTTTGTGCGTGCTTATGGCGAGACCTATCATTTGCCAACGGTGATTTCTAATTGCTCTAATAACTATGGTCCGAATCATTTTCCTGAGAAATTGATCCCATTGTTCATTCATAATATTATGACTAAAAAACCATTGCCTGTGTATGGAGACGGCTTGTACACAAGAGATTGGTTATTTGTAAAAGACCATGCGCGTGCGATTGATTTAGTGTTCCATCAAGGGAAGCGTGCCGATACCTATAATATTGGTGGCTTTAATGAATGGACCAATATTGATTTAGTAAAATTATTGTGTACGCAGATGGATGAAAAATTGGGCAGATCAAAAGGAGAAAGCGAAAGCTTGATTACTTATGTGAAAGATCGTCCAGGCCATGATCGCCGTTATGCGATTGATGCTACTAAATTAAATAAAGAATTAGGATGGTCGCCTTCTGTTACTTTTGAACAAGGCTTAGCAGAAACGATTGACTGGTATTTGAATAATGAGGAGTGGTTGACCAATGTAACCAGTGGTGCCTACCAACAATATTATAACGAAATGTATACGAACAGATAATGACTATAGAACAGACCCCACTAAAAGATTGTTTTATTATACACGATAAAGTGCATGGGGATGCACGTGGTTATTTTATTGAAACCTATAATAGTAGGGACTTTAAAGCAGCATCAGGTTTAGACATTGAATTTGTACAAGACAATCAATCAAGATCTTCAAAAGGTGTATTAAGAGGATTGCATATGCAAAAAGGTGCTGCAGCGCAAGCAAAATTAGTGAGAGTATTAGAAGGTGCTGTCTTAGATGTGGCGGTGGATTTAAGAAAAGGTTCTCCGAGTTTTGGGCAGCATGTTGCGATTGAATTAACCGCAGATAATCGTAAACAATTTTTTGTACCAGCAGGTTTTGCACATGGATTTGTGGTGTTAAGTGAATATGCTACTTTCTTTTATAAAGTGGATAAATTTTACGAACCCGGCAATGAAGTGGGTATTATGTACAATGACAAAGATTTGAATATTGATTGGCAATTACCAAGCTCGGAATTGATATTTTCAGAAAAAGACAAAACATTAGGCAGCTTCGCAGAATATGCGGCGAGCCTTTAAATATTTAGAAAGGGTTATGATTTGAGCACGAAGTGCGAAAACATATACACCATTAAAAAAAACAAATATTAGGTATATGAAAGGAATTATATTAGCAGGTGGGTCAGGTACAAGATTGTATCCAATTACCAAGGGAATTAGTAAGCAATTAATGCCCATCTATGATAAGCCAATGATTTACTATCCTTTGTCTGTATTGATGTTAGCAGGTATCAAGGAAGTATTGATTATCACTACACCCGAAGACAATGATCAATTTAAAAGATTATTGGGTGATGGTGCTGAAATAGGTTGCAAATTTAGTTATGCTGTACAAGCAGTGCCGAATGGACTAGCGCAAGCATTTGTGATTGGTGCGGACTTTGTGGGAAAAGATAAAGTGGCATTGGTTTTAGGAGATAATATTTTTTATGGTGCAGGTTTTAGTAAACTAGTACAATCCTTTAACGATTTAGATGGCGCTGCGGTATTTGCTTATGAAGTAAATGATCCAGAGCGTTATGGTGTGGTAGAATTTGACGAAAATAACAATGCAATCTCATTAGAAGAAAAACCAAAAGCGCCTAAATCAAATTACGCGGTACCAGGTTTATATTTTTATGACAATACTGTGGTTGAAATTGCTAAGAATATCCCAGCCTCTCCAAGAGGGGAGTTTGAAATTACTGACGTTAACAAAGTATACTTAGAACGCAAACAATTACAGGTAGGTATCATGAATCGTGGGACCGCTTGGTTGGATACCGGTACTTTTGAATCCTTAGCCGATGCATGCGAATTTGTAAGAGTCATTGAGAAGCGTCAAAGTCAAAAAATAGGCTGTATTGAGGAAGTGGCCTTTAGAATGGGCTTTATTGATAAGGCACAATTGCTTGTTTTAGCCGATAAATATGCTAAAAGTGGCTACGGAGAGTACTTGCGTGGGTTAAAAAAGTAGTTTTTTGTAAAAAAATGAACTTTTCCGCAAGAATGTTGTTTTTGTAGTATGTCATCTTATACTATTAAGGATTTAGAGAAAATTTCTGGAATTAAAGCGCACACCATTCGTATATGGGAGCAGCGCTATAATTTCTTGCAACCTCAAAGAACTGAGACCAATATCAGGTCTTATTCTGCAGATGAATTAAAGGTGATTTTAAACGTTTCTTTATTAAATAAATACGGTTTTAAGATTTCTCATATAGACAAGATGTCTTCTGAGCAGATGGAAGAAAAGATCATGTCTTTAAGCCAGTTGGATGCGCAAAAAGAGCGCGTGGTGAATGCCTTGATCAAGGAAATGGTTAGTTTAAACATGGTTGCTTTCGAGCGTCAATTAGATCTATACATTGGGCAAAAAGGAATTGAAAAAACAATCAACGAAATCATCTTCCCTTATTTAGAGCGTGTAGGCATTCTTTGGGTAACCAATCATATCAACCCTGCACAAGAACACTTGGCTACTAATATTGTACGTCAAAAAATCATTCTAGGGATTGAGCGCCTAACGCCATTGTTAACTTACACTAAGCGAATCGTGTTATTCCTTCCAGAAGGAGAGTACCATGAATTGGGCTTATTGTATGTGCATTTTTTATTGAAGCAAAAAGGAATTTATGTAGATTACTTAGGAACCAATGTACCAATGGTAGACTTGAAATATTTAACTGAATTTAAGAAAGTAGATTATTTGTATTGTCATATTACGATGCCTGCAAGAAACTTCAAATTGGATAAATTCTTTACCAATTTAGCGACAATCAATCAGCAGATTCCTATCATTTTATCTGGTCTAATGATACAAGAATACAAGGGTAAAATCTCTCCAAATATCCATTTGAAGCGAAGTTTGTCCGAGACTATTGCATTTTTACAGGAGATTTAGGGTTAATAGAGGTTGAATCCAACCAAAATCGGCTCTATTCTTAGACATTTTTCCTCATCCTTTCTCAACATTACGGTAGATAAAGTGAATGCTAGCCATTTGTGCTGTTCACCCAACTGTTTATATTACAATGCCTTATAGATTTTTTGGCCGTCATTTTATGAACTCGGACTAGTTTTGTTTAATATTTTTTAAAAATAATTAAACAAAAAGATGTTATTCTCAAATTATTATGTTTAACTTTAACCTTCAAACATTAAACATAATTGTATGTCAAACGCAGAATTCAGCTTATTACTTACCGAAAATGCGGAGTTTTTAAGACCATTTGCAATCAATCTTACGAAGGACCATGAGTCTGCTAAAGATTTATACCAAGACACATTATACAGAGCTATTTCCAATAAAGACAAGTACAATGTAGGAACCAATATTAAAGCCTGGTTATATACGATCATGCGCAATATTTTCATCAATGATTATCGTCGTAAAGCCAAGCAATCAACTGTGTTGGATAATAGCCCGAATGATTTTCTAATTGACCAAACTTTCAATAAGGTGGTGAATGATGGAATAACTAACTTAAATTTGAAGGAAGTAAATCAATTCATACATGATTTGCCAGAGTTATTTAGAACACCATTTAATTTGTACTACGAAGGTTATAAGTACAATGAAATTGCAGATGCACTAAATGAGCCTCTAGGTACAATCAAAAGTAGAATTCACTTTGCTAGAAAAATTTTAAAGCAAAAAATTCAACGATATTAAATTCATGTCATCGACATCAAAAAAAGTAATAGTTATTGGAGCGGGTTTTGCAGGTTTATCTACCGCAAGTTTCTTAGCAAAAATGGGTTGGGAAGTAACAGTGATTGAAAAGCACGATTTGCCTGGTGGTAGAGCTAGAAAGTTTAAGGCAGAAGGATTTACATTTGATATGGGTCCGAGTTGGTATTGGATGCCAGATATTTTTGAAAGGTATTTTAATTCCTTCGGAAAAAAAGTAAGTGATTATTACGCACTTAAAAGACTGGATCCTTCTTACAGAGTTTATTTTGAAAAAGAAGGTTGGGATATACCAGCCAATTACAAGGAATTACAAAATTTATTAGAATCAGTGGAGCCGGGCGCTGCTAAAGCATTAGATGCTTTTATGGCGGAGGCAAAATTCAAATACGATGTAGGTGTAGGAAAACTAGTACATAATCCGGGCCTGTCATTGACAGAATTTTTGGATATGGACTTAGTAAAAGGCGTTTTTAAATTAGATGTTTTTCAATCGATGAAAAAGCATGTGGCTAAATTTTTTAAACATCCATCTATTCAATCCTTGATGGAATTTCCAGTATTATTTTTAGGCGCCTTGCCAGAAAAAACGCCAGCATTGTATAGCTTAATGAATTATGCAGATATTAAAGGGGGTACTTGGTATCCTGAATTTGGAATGTATAGTATTGTACAAGGCATGCATGATTTAGCAAATTCTTTAGGGGTCCAATTTAAATTAGGGGAGGAAGTGACCTCGATCGAAGTGCAAGCTGGTAAAGCAGTGGGTGTGCATACTTTGAAAACTGCGACAGGTGAAAAGCAAGAATACACCATGGATGTAATTATTGGTGCAGGCGATTATCATCATATTGAAACTAAATTATTAGCACCTGCATATCAATCTTATACTGCTGCTTATTGGGATAGTCGGGTAATGGCGCCAAGTTCTTTATTGTATTATGTTGGATTGAATAAAAAATTAGAAGGGGTATTACACCATCAATTGTTTTTTGATACTGATTTTGGTTTACATGGTCAAGAAATATATTCCGATCCAAAATGGCCTACAAGACCTTTGTTTTATGCAAGTGTGCCTTCGGTGACAGATCCAACTGTTGCACCAGAGGGCTGCGAAAATTTATTTTTATTGATCCCCATCGCAGCTGGTTTAGAAGGAGATACTGAGGAGATTAGAGATCAATATTTTGAGATGATCATTCAACGTTTTGAAGAGCGTATTGGTCAGTCTATACGAAGTTCGATTGTGTATAAGCGTTCTTATGCAGTAAAAGAATTTAAAGAAGACTACCATTCCTTCAGAGGCAATGCCTATGGATTGGCAAATACATTATTGCAAACAGCAAATTTAAAACCAAGTTGTAAAAGTAAAAAAGTAAATAACTTATATTACACTGGTCAATTAACAGTACCTGGTCCTGGTGTACCACCAAGTTTAATTAGTGGGGAGGTGGTGGCTAAGCTTGTTGATCAAAAACATAAAGCATAATTTAAGATGTCTTCATTAAAATTATATAACGAAGTAACCGCACAAAGTAGTAAGTCTACCACTTTACTGTATAGTTCAAGTTTTTCTTCTGCTATTGGATTATTGGACAAGTCACTGCACCAACCTATTTATGATATTTATGGATTTGTGCGTTTCGCAGATGAGATTGTAGATACTTTTCATGAGTATGATAAAGTAACATTACTAGCAACATTCAAAGCAGATACCTATCAAGCATTGGATAATGGAATCAGTTTAAATCCAATTTTACATCGTTTTCAATTGACCTACAATCAATTTAATATTGACAGAGCCTTACTAGATGCATTTTTATACAGTATGGAAATGGATCTTTCTCAGCAGTTTCATGACCAAGCAAGTTACAATCAATACATTTTTGGAAGTGCCGAAGTGGTGGGGTTGATGTGTTTAAAAATATTCTGTAATGGGGACGATGCACAATATGAAACATTGAAACCAGCGGCACAAAGTTTAGGCGCTGCTTTCCAGAAAGTAAATTTTTTAAGAGATATCAAAGCTGATTTTGTGGGCATGGAGCGTATGTATTTTCCAAATTGCGATTTTACTAATTTTAGCCTGTCAGATAAGCAAGTAATAGAAGCGGATATACAAGCAGATTTTGATGCAGCTTTAGACGGTATCAAGGCCCTTCCGGTTCCTTGTCGTTTTGGCGTCTATGTAGCGTTTAAATACTACTATGCTTTATTTAATAAGATTAAACAGACCAATCATGGGGCGTTATTAAGTACCAGAATTAGGATACCAGATTACGCAAAATTATTTATTGTTTTCAAAGCAAAAATTAGAGCAAGCTTAAATTTGTTATAGTACCTTTACATTATTAAATCTTATTGTATGATTTTCTTAATTTCTATGTTATTGACTTTTGCCATTATGGAAGGTGTTACTTGGTTAACGCATAAATATGTCATGCATGGTTTTTTATGGTATTTACATGAAGATCATCATCAGCCTACTGGCCATATTTTTGAAAAGAACGATGCATTCTTCTTGATCTTTGCACTTCCTAGTATGGCATGTATTTTTTATGGTACATTCAATGCTATGCCATGGTTATCGGGCATTGGAACAGGTGTTGCCATGTATGGATTGGCTTATTTTATTGTACACGAAGTGATCATTCATCAGAGAATTAAATGGTTTACAAAATCAAATAATCGATATATCAAAGCCATTCGTTGGGCACACAAAATGCACCACAAACATTTAGGTAAAGAAGAGAGTGAAAGTTTTGGTATGCTAATTGTAGCGAAAAAATATTGGGATAAAGTAAGACGTGACGAAATGATACAAAAAAATGGATAACGCATTGCAAGTCCAAAATAAATATGATTATATAATAGCCGGTGCTGGATGTGCCGGCTATTCTTTGTTATACCATTTATTGCAGGATCCTATACTAAGCCAAAAAAAGATTTTGGTGGCGGATGCTAATTTTAATAAAGGCAACGACCGAACTTGGTGTTTTTGGGAAGACAGCGCAGGGCCCTTTGAATCTATTGTTTGTAAAAAATGGTCCAATATAGAAGTATTAAAAGGTGCGATGCATCGTTACTTACCAACTGCTCCTTTTGAATACAAAATGATTCAAGGGATTGATTTTTACCAATTTATTAGTGCTTTTGCAAAGGGTTTTGAAAATGTAGAATGGGTTGCTTCAAAGATCTTGACTATTGACTCCATCAACGCCAACAGCGCAAGGGTCAGTTGGGAAGGGGGTGCTGCAATTGCAGACTATGTATTTTCAAGCATCAACGGGGAGCGCATCCAATCAACACTTTGGCAACATTTTAAAGGTATTGTAGTGGAGTTTGATACCCCTGTTTTTGATGAGCATATTGCAAGATTAATGGACTTTAATGTGCCTCAAATGGATGCAACTGCTTTTATGTACCTGCTTCCTTTAACAGATAAAAAAGCCTTGGTGGAGTATACTTTATTTTCACCTTCCATTTTGGTGGAGTCAAAATATGATACGGTATTGAATGTTTATATGGAGGAACATTACAAAGGACAAGCGTATCAAATTCAACATACCGAAATGGGTGCTATACCAATGACTTCTAAAAAATTGACATCCAATCATGGCGCGGTTGTTTCAATAGGCACCATGGGTGATGCAGTTAAGGCAAGTACAGGTTATGCTTTTCAATTTATTCAACAGCAAACACAGCAAATTGTAAATCAATTAAAATTGAATCAAGCCTTAAATCCAGCCGTACATCATACAAGACATCAATTTTACGATGCAGTTTTATTGTATATTCTGGAAAATCAAAAAATGGCAGGCGATGAAATATTCGCACGTATTTTTAAGAAAAATAGTGCAGCCACTGTTTTTAAATTCTTATCCAATACATCTAATTTAATGGAGGATATACGGATTATGCTAAGTCTTCCTACTTCTATTTTCCTACCTGCGGCTATTAAAGTAATGTTTCGACGGTAGATGGTTCTCGAAATCTGCTAGAATACACTAATTTTATACTATGGCCTTGTCGTACAATGGTTAGTACAAGCGTTTCCGAAGCGCTAAATCCCAGTTCGATCCTGGGCTTGGCTACAATTTATCTTTAGTTTCAGAGATATCATTTAATTTTAAACATCATGTTATTGTTTATTACCATATTAGGTTTTATTCTCTCCTTATTATTGCTCATCAATATTAAGGAGTCTAATAGAGTGAATCTGTTTTTATTCTTTTTTTTCTTAATTAATAATTTATATTCTCTTGCACATTATGCTACAATTTATTCTGGAAGCAAATCAATGATTGCCATTTTACTAGTCAATTTTACACCATTATTTTTATTGACAGGGCCAATGCTTTTTTTTTATGTGAGAGGTGTATTAAGAGATGATTATAAATTTATAAAATTTGATTGGTTACATTTTATCCCCGCCTTTATTTTACTAATCAATATATTCCCGCATTTGTTTTCAAGCTATGAGTATAAATTATCTTTTGCGGAAAGAGTATTAATGAATCCAACAGAGATTTTAAATAATATTAACTTATTTGTACCATCTACATTTAATTTTTTTTTAAGACCTATTATAGGTTTAATTTATGTTGGTGTATGTATAAGATTGATGTTATTAAAGTTTAAATTTGAGAAGCCAGAAAATAAACAGTCTTTATTAATTTATAGATGGCTAAGTTTATTAATTTTCAATACTTTACTTTTATATGTCAGTTTCTTAATATTTACTATTTTTTCTTTTCAATCCTTGGACTATAAAATTGCAGAGGTGAAGGGGTATTATTTCTTGAACATTTCTTTGATTGGATTGGTCTTATTTAATACTACTTTATTATTCTTTCCAAATATTTTATATGGGTTACCTCAACTTGATTTTTTACTAGCAAAAAGTTCTAGACCACAATCTTCAGAACCCGAACCTAAAAGGGTGTCAAAAAGTTTTGAAATTTCTGAAGAAAAATTACAATTATTGCATAACAAAATTGAAACCTATTGCCTAGCTAAGCCCTATTTGGACCCAGAATTTAGCTTATCCATTATGTCTGCAAATACAGATATACCGGTGCACCATTTGAGTTATTACTTCAATGAACACTTGAATATTAATTTTAATACGTGGAAAAACGACCATAAAATCAATTTTGTCATTGAGCAAATCATAAAAGGCAATAATGAAATACTTACTTTAGATGCCCTAGCAAAACAAGCTGGTTTTGGATCAAGGACTACTTTTTTCAATGCTTTTAAACAAAAAACAGGTCTTACTCCTTCTGAGTACCTCAATAGATAGATTTTTATCTAAACTTTGTTCAGGTTTTATAAATCTGTACAATCTTGACTAACCTAAATCTAGACATTAGTCTGCAATATTCTAATTTGCGCCGCCTCAGCGCTTGCGCATAGTTTTTCCATATCGGTAAGAGCTATTTTATATTTAGAATAATTATATATGAATTGCAGATTTTTAGTATTATTTTTTTTGTTAATGTGTCAAGTAGCTGGTTTGAATGCCCAATCTACTACTGTAATGAAAGACACTGTATCATCCAAAGGGCAAAAGAAGTTTTTGGCTTTTAAAAAAGTCGCTGCAGCCAATGTGGTTAAATTCAGAAAACAATTTACTAAAACCTGGAACAAAGCCTTTGTAGATTTTAAGGACAATGATGTGATGTTGATGGCAGGTATGAATTTTTCGAAGCAAAATATTCGTGCCAATGATTACACTTCCCCCTTTATTTATGCAGTTGAACAAAAAAATGTGTACAAACCAGGTTTTGTTGCTGGTGTTAGGGTGGATGGAAAATACAAAGACAAATATCCCTACGCATTAGCTTTTACTTTAAACAAATATGCAGCGGGTGTAAACTATAAAGAAACCAAACCTGTTGAACCATTTTTAGGCGACTTTTCCAACTTTAAAGCGACAGAACAATCACTAAGTTTAAATATGACAGCCTTGTATAAGAAACTCATCCCTGTTTCTAAACTCATCCCTATTGCTGACAGTTCAAAATATAAATTTTACGTAGTGGCTGGTCCAAGTTTGGATATACGATTATCTAGACAAGGAATAGATAATCAAGTGAATCAAAACTATAGAAAAATGTTTTTAAGAGCACATCTAGGTATTGAGTTTGATAATAATTCCTTGTACACTATTTTCTTTCACTACAAACAAAGCTTACACTCTGTAACCAAATCCCCTATTCAAACTGGTTTGAATAATTTTGATTTGGGCATGTTGATCAAAGCAAGCGATTTGTTCTAAACACAAAAGAATTCAACAATGAAAAAATTTATAAAATATACCATCCTGTTTTTATTTAGTTTACTTAGTTTAACACAGCTAACAAGTTGCAGCAAGGATAATAGTGGAGCAGAGATTAATTTATCTTATCAAATGCTATCTGATAAAACATGGTACTTGGATTATAGCATCACCGGAACAAGCAAAAGATCTTATGTAGGACAGTCTACCTATTTCATAGATTTTTTAAAGAACAAAACTACTAAAGACTCCGATGGTTTAAATGGAACCTATACTGTCGAAAAAGTTGGAAAGTTTTTGCAAATTCATGTTCAAGCAAAAACAAGCAGTACCAATACCGTAGAATATATCTACAATATAGAATCTATTGGTAGTCAAAATCTTATTTTATTTTATACTTTGACAGGCGCGACCATCCCAACAAAGTTTTACTTCAGTACAAATAAATAATATGAAAAAAATTATTTTATTTATTAGTTGTACGCTTTTTTATATAGTGACTTCTGCACAAACAGGTCATTTCATTATGAGTTCAGTTGGTGTTTTGCCTGGAACAGAAAGCAATGGGATGGCGATTCAGTTTAATAGCATAACAAAATGTATAGATGTACAATCAGGACTTGCAGTTTTGAATGCGCCAAGAGGTAATGGACAATTTGCAATGAATTGTGAAGTCACAATGAAGATAAATAGCTTAGGTGTAAGACTATTTCCAAATCCCGTGAATCATTTTTCAAAAATAAAATTAAATAATACACCTCCTTTGACAGAGACTTTTAGTTTAAGTATTTGGACAACAGAAGGTGCATTAATAAGATCACAAAAAGAAACTGGGTATAATTTATTCCAAGGTTTAAATATAGATCTAAGTGGTTTAACAAATGGGGCCTATATCCTTAAAATAGAATCCCAAAATTATATGGATGCAATAAAATTTATAAAAGCGAATTAAAATAAAAGATTTTGAAAAGAAATAGTATGAAGCAATATTTAAAATGTAAGATCTCATTTGTTTTTGTAGTAATGGCGACTTTGTTCCAAAGTCAGTTGTTTGCACAAACCCCAGCAAGTGGTATCATTTTTCAAGCAGTTGCTAGAGATCAGTATTCTAATCCAGCAAAAGACAGAAAAATATTTGTACAATCAAGTATTATTCAAAACACAGTGTCTGGTGTGAAAGTGTTGATAGAAGAGCATGAAACAAATACAGATGCATCTGGTGTTTTTAGCATCAGTGTAGGAAATGGAAAAAGAATTGGAGGTACAGTGACGTCCTTAGGTTTAATTGATTGGGGACAAGGGCCTTATTATTTAAATTTAAAAATTGCAATTAGCCCAATGGCTCCAGTAACGGGTTGGGATTATACAAAAGATTTAATTGACTTAGGAACTTCTCCTTTTGGGAGTGTTCCTTATGCATTGTATGCGGGTAATGTGTTTGGATTAGATAAAAAATTAAATATCTCAGATAGTGCAAAATATGTAACGCCTACTCAGTTGGCTGCAAAAACTTTTGATCAAACACCATTGTTGAATTCTATTGCAACAAAATTAAATATTTCAGATAGTACAAAATATGTGACGCCTACTCAGTTAGCTGCAAAAACATTTGATCAAACACCTATTTTAAATTCAATTTCAACAAAATTAAATATTGCGGATAGTTTAACAAAGTATGTAACGCCTAAGCAATTAGCTGCAAAGACATTTGATAGTACAGCCATCTATAATCAATTGGCATTAAAAGCAAACGATGCCTCGGTGACTACTGCATTAGGTTTAAAAGCAAATGCAACAGATGTAACAACTGCATTAGGTTTAAAAGAAAATAGTGCAAATAAGAGCATTGATCTTACAGTTGACGCTAGTTCAAATACAAAGTATCCTTCAGTAAAATCGGTTAAGGATTACGTGGATTTACAAGTTGCATCAAGTATTGCAACAATCGTTGATGCTGGTCCTACAGTAAAAGGTAAGATTCAATTGTCTGGTGATTTAACTGGGACAGCTGCTTTACCTACCATTGCAAATAATGCAGTGACGACTACAAAAATCGCAGACGGCAATATCACCAATGCAAAATTGGCAACTGGAATAGATGCAACAAAAATTACTGGTGACATTGCAGGAAAAGCATCAAATGTAACAGGAACTGTAGGCGTATTAAATGGTGGAACAGGAGCGACTTCTGCTGCAGCTGCAAGAACAAATCTAGGTTTAGTGATAGGAACTGATGTGCAAGCGCCTTTGAGTTTTACTGCACCTTTAGTAAAGAATGCAAACACAGTAAGTATGACTCAAGCTACAACAAGTGTAGATGGTTATATAAGTGCTGCAGATTTTACAGGTTTTAATAATAAAATTGATGCAACTCAAAAAGCAGCAAATAATGGAGTTGCTACCTTAGGTAATGATGGAAAAATCCCATCAAACCAAATTCCGGCCATATCTTTTCAAAGTGCAGTAGTTGTGAATAGTCAATCAGCAATGTTATCACTATCAAGTGCAGTAGTGGGAAGTATTGCAATACGAACAGATGCCAACAGAAACTATGTCTTAAGCGCAGCACCTGCAAGTACCCTTTCAAATTGGATTGAATTAGCAACGCCGAGTTCGGTTACTAGCGTAAATGGTGCTACTGGACCAAATGTAAGTTTAACAACCAATGATGTAACCGAAGGGGTTACCAATAAATATTATACAGATGCAAGGGTGAGAGGGGCATTAAGTGCAGCTAGTCCATTAAGCTTTAATACAGCAACAGGCACTTTTAGTATGAGTGCAGCTTCTGCAAACAACAATGGTTATTTATCAGCTACAGACTTTACCACATTTAACAATAAGCAAAATGCATTAACTGCAGGAACTGATTATTTAGCACCTAATGGTAGTGCGATTGCTTTAACAAATTTTCCAACGCTTAATCAAAGCACAACAGGAAATGCAGCAACTGCTACAAAGCTAGCTGCAACAAAAAATATTAATGGTGTAGCATTTGACGGAAGTGCAAGTATTAATATTGATGCTGATGCAAATACTTTAACTGGGAATACATTAGCTAGTAATATCACAAGTTCTAGTTTAACAAGTGTTGGAACAATTACAACAGGCGTATGGAGTGGCACAACAATTGCTATTGCAAAAGGCGGAACTGGTGCGACAAGTGCAACAGGTGCTTTAACGAATTTAGGTGCTGAGCCAACCGCAAATAAAAGTAATGATATTTCAGGAGATGCAGCTTCAACAACAAAATTCCCTTCGGTAAAAGCAATCAAGGACTATGTAGATTTACAAAGTGCAAATGCTGGTGTAGCTGATAATAGTTTAACTTCTGCTAAAATAAGTGGAGCAATCGCAATTGCTAAAGGTGGAACTGGTGCAACAACTGCAGCAGATGCAAGAACAAATTTAGGATTGGTGATTGGAACCAATGTGATGGCTGCAAATGCAACAACAACTTTAACTGGCGATATAACAGGATCTGGTAATGGAAGTTTTGCAACAACAGTAAATTCGGTAGGAGGGATTACTGCTGCAACGATTGCAGGTTTGCCAACTTCAGTTGCAGCGAATACAACAAGTATTACGGCAAACACGACAGCAATTAATTCAGAAGCAACTACTGCGAGAGCAGCGGAGCTAGCATTGACCAATAGTATTAATGCAAATACAACAAGTATCACAGCAAACACAAATGCAATAAATACAAAGCAAACTGTATTAACTGCTGGGTCGGGTATTTCAATTAGTGGAGCCACTATTTCAGTAGCAGGCTTAACTACAAGTAATTTAGCAAGTAATGCAGCAATTACTAATGCTCAATTGGCAAATAATGCTACTACATTAGGTAATACTATAATGACATTGGGTGGCACAGTGACTTCTGTTACAGGCTTAAGTTCTGTAAATTCAACTGGATTTACAGGAGCATTAACAGGAAATGCTAGTACAGCATCAGCTTTAGCAACGGGAAGATCAATTTCAACAACAGGAGACATCACATATACAAGTGGAAGTTTTGATGGATCTGCCAATGTAACTGGAACAGCTACTTTAACAAATACTACAGTAACTGCTGGTTCTTATGGATCTTCTACTGCGATTCCAACTTTTACCGTAGATGCAAAAGGTAGATTAACAGCTGCAAGTACAGTAGGAATTATTGCGGGAGTCAATACATTGAATTATACTTCAGCGACTTCTTACGCAAATGGTGGATCTATTAGTGGAACAAGCTTAACCTTAGCAGCAGCGGACGGAACAAATCCAGGTTTGGTTTCAACAGGTGCTCAAACTATTGCTGGCGCAAAAACATTTAATAATGATATAACAGCCCCTAATTTTATAGGTAATTTAACTGGAAATATAACTGGCAATGCAACAACTGCATCCACCGCCGGAAATATTACAGCAACTTCAAATACAACAATCACTTCATTAGCAAATTTAAATACTGTTGGTACGATTATTTCAGGTATTTGGAGCGGAACAACAATTGCTTTATCAAAAGGAGGAACTGGAGCAACTACAGCTGCAGGCGCATTAACTAATTTAGGTGCGGAGGCAACTGCAAATAAAAGTACAGCAACTGATTTAGGAAGTACCAATCCAAGTGATATATTATTCCCATCTCAAAAAGCAGTTAAAACATATGTAGATGCTCAGGCTGCAGCGGCAGGTGTAGCTGATGGAAGTATTACCAATGCAAAATTAGCAGGAAGTATTGCCTCATCTAAACTAATTGGAACAGATATTACTACAGTTGGAACAATAACTACTGGTGTGTGGAGTGGAACAGCTATTGCAAATGATAAATTAGCAAATAGCGCATTAACAATAGGTTCAACCAATATTGCATTGGGTGCAACAACTTCTAGCTTGGCTGGATTAAGCACAGTGACTTCAACAAATTTTACAGGCGCATTAACTGGAAATGCATCTACTGCAAATGCGCTTGCAACAGGAAGAACAATTTCAACAACTGGTGATGTAACTTATACAAGTGGAAGTTTTGATGGGTCTTCTAATATAACAGGATCTGCAACACTTACGAATACAACAGTGACTGCTGGGTCATATGGATCATCTACAGCCATTCCAACATTTACAGTTGATGGCAAGGGAAGATTAACAGCGGCTGGTACTGTAGGTATTATTGCTGGAGTAAATACTTTAAATTATACCTCAACTACTTCATACGCTGCAGGTGGTACCATCAGTGGTACAAGTTTAACATTAGCAGCAGCGGACGGAACAAATCCTGGTTTGGTTTCAACAGGCGCTCAAACCATTGCTGGTGCGAAAACATTTAATAGTAATATCATTGGTAATTTATCAGGTAATGCGACTACGGCAACAACTGCTGGAAATATCACAGCGACATCAAATACATCACTAACCTCACTAGCTAACTTAAATACAGTAGGTACAATAACAACTGGTACCTGGAGTGGATCTGTAATTGGAAGCAATGTAGGGGGTGCAGGAACAGTGAGTGGATTAATGAAAGCTAATGGATCTGGTATAGTAAGTGCTGCAGTTGCAGGAACAGATTATCAATCACCTATTTCTTTAACTTCTTCAGGCAATTCGGGTGTAGCTACATTTACAAGTAATATTTTAAATATTCCAAACTATACATTAGCTGGATTAGGAGGTATAGGTTTATCGGGATTAAGTGCTACTGCACCATTAAGTTATAATAATGGAACGGGTGCGTTTTCAATACCTGCAGCTACTTCAAGTGCGAATGGTTATTTAACTAGTACAGATTGGACAACTTTTAATAATAAGCAAACTGCTTTAACAGCAGGCGCGGGTTCTGGTATTTCAATAAGCGGAGGAACTATTTCAGCTACAGGATTAACAACAAGTAATTTAAGTTCATCAGCAGGAATTACAGTAGATCAGTTAGCTACAAAAACGACTACTTTAGGATTAACAACAATGACTTTAGGCGGAACAGTCACTTCGGTAACAGGATTAACTTCTGTTAGCTCAACTGGATTTACCGGAGCGTTAACAGGAAACGCATCTACAGCTACCACATTAGCAACTTCTAGAAATATTAATGGAACAGCATTTAATGGAAGTGCAGATATTACGATCACTGCAGATGCAAATACTTTAACGGGTACAACTTTAGCAAGTAATGTGGTTAGCTCTAGTTTAACTAGTGTTGGTACAATTACAACTGGTGTTTGGAGTGGAACTGCAATTGCAATTGCTAAAGGAGGAACTGGTGCAACGACGAAGGCGGCAGCTTTTGATGCTTTATCACCAATGACAACTTCTGGTGATATTATTTATGGAGGCACAAGTGGAACAGGCACAAGACTTGCAAAGGGATCTGATGGTCAAGTCTTAACATTAGCTAGTGGACTTCCTTCTTGGTCAACAGTTTCTTCAGTAACTACTTTAGGGACATTTACAACAACTGCTTACACAAACGGAGGAAATATTAATGGGAATACACTAACCTTAAGTGCGGCAGATGGAACTAAGCCAGGTTTGGTTTCTACAGTTGCTCAGACAATTGCAGGCGCTAAAACATTCAGCGCTGATATCCTTATAAATAATGATGTTAGAGTTGGTAAAGGTGTTGCTGGAAACACCACAAATACAGTTATAGGTAAATTAGCATTGGGCGGCACATCAACTGTTGGAAATATTAACAATACGGCAATAGGTATTTCGGCAATGCAAAATTCAGATGGTACTGGATCTTATAATACAGCTGTTGGAGCAAATTCTGCTTTTTTTAACAATTCAGGTTCAAATAATACCTATTTAGGATATCAAACAGGGTATTATACTACTTCTGGAACGAAAAACGTTGCAATTGGATCAGGGGCACTATATGGTTCAACAACTGGCAATTATTTAACAGGTGCAGGGAACAATGCTATTGGTTTTGAAGCTATGAAAAATATCTCTACAACGGCAGCAGATAATATTGCTCTTGGACTTTCAGCTGGTGCAAATTTAACAACTGGAACTAAAAATATTTTTATTGGATCATTAGCTGGAAGTAGCTTTTCTACAGGTTCCTCGGCTAATTCTACAGGCCTAAACAGTGTTTTGATTGGATATGATGTTCGTCCAAATGGAAATGCTGAAACTAATGAAATTGTAATATCAGGATATAATGGAACTGCAGGAACTGTAGGTCTGGGATCAAATACCACATTAATTGGTTCTTCTGCTACAACCAATGCAAGAATTATGGGAGAATTGAACTTGCCAAGCACAACTGCATCAAGTTCAACAAATAGTGGAGCTTTGACTGTTGGTGGTGGAGCAGGTATCGCTGGAAATATTAATGTAGGAGGTACTGCAACAATTTCATCTACTTTATCTGCTGGTGCAACAACATTAGCAAGTTCTTCTATCACGGGAAATCAAACAGTAGGAGGAACACTTGGTGTTACAGGAGCTACTACATTAACTGGCGCCACAACAATAAGTAATACAACAGCATCAACAAGTACAACCACAGGTGCGCTCAAAGTTGTTGGTGGAGCAGGTATTGTGGGTAACGTTTATATTGGAGGAACTTTGAGTATAGCTGGAGGTTCACCAGCTGCAGGTAAAGTATTAACATCTGATGCAAATGGTGTTGCAAGTTGGCAAAATTCAGGAGGTTCTGTAGTTACAATGAGTGCAACTGGAACAGCAACTTCAACAGCTACTTATATCATTTATACTGGATCAACTGGGTCTCAAACGATTACTATTCCAAGCGCAGTTACCCTTGGTGCTGGCAGAGAAATAACAATTAAAAATGTGGCAAGTGTTTCGGTTAGTATTGCATCTGCTGGAGGTTATTTGATTCAGGATAATTCAACATTAACATCAACCAGTGCAGCATTAGGTATTGAACCTTCAAATAACTGGTTGAAATTAGTTTCAGATGGAACCAACTGGTATATATTCAGAGCATTATTCTAAAAACCTAAAAGTAAATTATAAAAATATTAAGTATATCTCAATGGAAACTCTAACAATTACAAATCCTTTTTCTATTCTTTCTAAAAGAGAAAGAGAGGTATTGGATTTAATTTTACAAGGAACACAAGTGAAAGATATTAGTGCTTCTTTAGAATTAAAGTCCAATACTATTTCAACTTTTAAAAAGAATATTCTTTCTAAAGTTGGCGTAAGCAATAATATTGAGCTGTTTAAATTGGCACTTGAACACAAAATGATTTAATTGATGAAAAAAATACTTTTCATATTATCTTTTTTACTTTTTGCAAATTTTGTAGAGGCTCAAACTGGTATTGGTACAACTACACCTGCAGTGAAACTGCATGTAAAATCTAATGGTTCTATTTTAAGATTAGAAGGATCAGATCATGCCTATATGGAATTGTTTCCACAAGGAAGCACAACTAGATATGGTTATATTGGTTTTCCAAATGCAAGTTCTACTCAGCTCACTTTCATGAATCAATTTGCAACAGGGCCGATAGTTTTTGGCACCAATGGATCAAATAAAATGTTTTTAAGTTCTGACGGAAAACTATCTATTGGAACAATTACACCTGCCTCGACTTTAACAGTAGGAGCAGCGGATGGTTCCGTCGCTGGAGAAATTTTATTAAATCCAACTTCAACCCAATATGAAGGTGGGCAGTTAATTATTAAAAGATCATTGATTGGAAGTACGGTGGATTGGACAATCGATCAATACGGTACTACATCTTCTAATGCTAGACTAAGAATTTTTAATGGTAATAGTGAAATCAATGGGATAGCAATTTTAGAAAATGGGAATGTAGGATTTGGAACAGCGACTCCTTCAGCTAAATTAAATTTATCGGGCGGAGGAATTCGTATTCATACTGGTTTTGGGAATAGTACTTCAAGACCCGCATTGAATACTTCGACTATTGGTAATTACGAAATAAGAGGAACTGGAGGGTTTTCTCAATTAGATGCAACCGATGATGGATTTCTAAGACTTTCTGCAGGTGGTGGAACAAGTTCAGGTGCTCAAGTTTCTATTGATTTGTCTGGTTATAGTCAAAATTCTGAGATGAATAACAATATTGTAATGCGTACAGTTGGAGTTGAAAGATTTCGTATTGAT
>JBILCS010000047.1:0-13619 GCA_044353005.1 Sediminibacterium sp.
TTTTTTAGAGATAGTGAAAGTATGCTAAACGCTTATGGCTTTTCGGTCATTTTAACTATGATGATGACTACGGTTTTGATAAATTTTTATTTATTGAATGTTATGAGGTGGAGCCAAGCGCTTGTCGCTTTTGTAATTTTAATTTTTAGTACTGTTGAGATCTCCTTCTTTTTAGCAAATGTGATTAAAATTAAACATGCTTATATCACTTTAGGCTTTTCGTTTAGTATCATTTTTGTGATGTTGATTTGGCATCGTGCAAGAAAAATTGCGAATCGATATTTGGATTTCGTGAAGCTAGGTACTTATTTAGAGCAACTATCTACCTTGAGTGCAGATAAAGAATTACCAAAATATGCAACCCACTTGGTGTACTTAACCAAGGCGAATAATCACAGAGAGATTGAACATCGTATTATTGACTCTATTTTAAATAGAAAACCAAAGCGTGCTGATATTTATTGGTTCATTCATATTGATCGCACGGATTCTCCATATGGTATGTCTTACAGTATTCGTGAATTAATTGATGATAAAGTAATGCGTATTGATTTTAAATTAGGTTTCCGTATTCAGCCGCGTGTGAATGTCTTATTTAAGAAAGTCATGCAGGAATTAAATGAATGCCAAGAATTGGGTATTTATAGTAGGTATGAATCTTTAAAACAAAAAGATTTCCACGCAGACATCACCTATGTGATTATTGAAAGCTTCTTCTCCATTGAAAATGAACTCTCCTTCAAAGAGGACTTTATTATGGATTTATACTTTAATATCAAGCAATTGTCACAAAGCGATCAGAAAGCCTTTGGGTTGGACAATGATATGACTGTTGTGGAGCATGTTCCTTTAATTATTAAGGCCAATGAGAACCTTCCGTTAAAACGTACCTACGATTAATACATCAATGCTGCATCAAATCATTCATTGATTAATTGGTACTTACTTAATTGATTTTGTTTTCCTACCGCCACAATCCAAACTGGTAAAGATGAGGATAGCGTTACACCTATTGTATTTAAATTAAGTGACTTTGTTTCCTTTGGTAGGATTGCTGCCACACGATATCCTGTTTTACTTTTTTGAATCAATGCAAACTGTTTCAAATTTGAAGCTGGATTGGTATCTATGATGCTATAACTATTATCTTGCTGCTTCACAAGTTTAGGACTTGTCATTTTATGTTGAACCAGCCATTCAATGGGTGCAATCAAGGCAGGGTTGTGGTAATAGGTATTTTGTAAGCTATCATTCCATCCATTGGCATTGGTTTTAAAACTAGCGCTGCTAAAATAGGCACTACCATGGGTGTTTTTTAAGGACCTCATTTTTTTAATTTGATTTGGAATCTCATTTGGAGACTTCCACGCAGCATTGCTTCCTGCTCTATAAATACCATGGCCCACGTAAAAATTCTTACCATAGCTATTACGATTCCACCACTCAATCAATTCATTGTAGTCCGCTAAAGCATGACCTTGCTCCCAATACAATTGTGGTGTGACATAATCAATCCAATCTTTTTCTAGCCACAATAAAATATCTGCATACAAATCGTCGTAGTTGGTTGTTGCTTTTGTTTTACTTCCTCTTGGGTCTGTCGATTGATTTCTCCAAACACCAAATGGACTGATACCAAATTGCACGCCTGGCTTGACTTTGTGAATGGTGGCAGACAATTGTTTTACAATGGTATCACAGTTGCTTCTTCTCCAATCATCCTTGCTTAAGCCTCTTGCGTTTTTTTGAAAAGTTGCTTCGTCAGGAAATTCCTTTCCTACAATTTTGTATGGATAAAAATAATCATCCATATGCACTGCATCAATATCATAACGTGCTACTAAATCACCCACCACTTTATTGGTATGTTGCCATACTTCTGGTAGGCCTGGGTTAAAATATTTTTTATCACCGTAAGTTAAAAACCATTCTGGGTGGACTTTAGATAAATGCGTATTGGCAATACTAGATTTATTGACATCAAATACGGCTCTATAAGGATTGATCCAAGCATGAAACTCCATTCCACGTTGGTGTGTGGCTTCAATCATAAAACTCAAAGGATCATAATATGGACTTGGGGCTTCACCTTGTTTCCCCATTAAATATTCACTCCATGGCTCTAAGGTGGATGGATACATAGCGTCTCCTGATGGTCTTACTTGCATGATGATGGCGTTCATACCATTTTTCTGATGCATATCCAACAATGCTTCAAACTCATCTTTCTGAACTTGACTACTCAATCCTGGTTTACTTGGCCAGTCAATATTGACGACGGTGGCAACCCATACTGCTCTGAATTCAAATACATTTTTATCTGATAAACTAGGTTGTGCAAAAACTGAAAACGGAATGGCTAATAAAAGTGTAAATAAAATTTTCTTCATAACTAAAGTAGTTGCTTATCGATTGATTTTAAAAATAGATGAAAAGGAAAAAATGAAATAAAATACATTAGAACACTATACGCTTGTTGGATCGACTCTAATTTTATCGAGGATCTGATTCATCATTTGTGCTTCCGATTCATTGATCCCTTTTAATAATGCATCAATGCGCTCATTGTACCGATCCAATTGATCCACTAAATCAAGTCCTTTTGGAGAGAGGGTGATATCTACCAATCTTTTATCTTTTTCGCAGGTATTTTTTACAACCAATTCTTTTGCAATCAATCTATCAACGATTCTACTTGTGTCACTCATTTTATCCAACATGCGCTCTCTTATTTTGAGTGTACTCAATGGTATAGCGCTGCCTCTTAATATGCGCAGGATATTGTATTGTTGTTGTGTAACGCCTTCTTCGGAAAGCATTTTACCAATTTGTTCATTCAACCAATTTGCGGTGAAAAGGAGATTGATGCCCATTTTCTGAAACTCGTTTCTGAAATTAGGTTGTTGTATATCTTGTTCTATCCCCATTGTTGCATTGGTATTATGTTTCAGTTAAAAGTACAAATTATTGTGTTTTTTTCCATAATTGATATAGAGGCAATGCAAATAATACCCCGGCTGCATCTGCAATCATATCTTTTACTTCGAATCCTCTGCTTGGCACATACCATTTTTGATAATATTCCATCCCAATGCCATAAACAATACAGAAAATCATAGCCCAGGCTTGAACTCGGACCGACTTGAGGGCTTGTATGGTGGTATGATCAAAAAAATAATAGAAGGACCAGGCCAGTGAGCCAAATAAAATCACATGCACTATTTTATCAATCGGTAAAAGATACAACCATCCAGTTCGATCTGTAAAGCTACTGCCAGGAAGGCTCAACAATACAAATACGAGTGCTATTTCTGCAATCACCCAAATAAGGTATTTCATAAAGGTTGGTTTAGTGTACCAACTGCGCATACGCTTCGCTCGTAAGCAAGGCATCCACATCTGCCGGATTGCTTACTGTCATCTTAATCATCCAACCATCTCCATAAGCATCGGAATTCACCAATTCTGGTTGCGCTGATAAAGCTGGGTTCACTTCTAAGACTGTGCCAGCGATAGGTAAAAATAAATCACTTACTGTCTTCACCGCTTCTACAGTACCAAATACGGCTTCTGCAGCTAAAGTAGTTCCAACAGTATTGATGTCTATATATACAATATCTCCCAACTCGCCTTGCGCAAAGTCTGTGATACCAATTGTAGCTGTATTGCCTTCTAATTTAATCCACTCATGATCTTTTGTGTAACGTAAGTCTGCTGGGAATTGCATAGGTTATTTTTTTATTAGTGCAAATATTCATAAAAATTGGTAAAAAACCAATGGACTAGAACTGATTGTTATCAAAATAAAGTAAAACATGGTCTTTTAGGAAAACTTCCTGCTCTATCAAGTCCATCACAGGCAGGTTTTTGAGTTGTTTGAAATGGGGCCAACCATCGCCATCCTTGCCTTCAATCACATAGAAACCACTTGACATTAAAATGCTACAAATAGCCACATGCATCAAGTCCTGCTTTTGTTCTTTGCTAATTTTTTCTTGGATAAAACCAGTTTCTTGTAAGCCTATCAAAAACAAAATTGACTCTAGATCTGGCTTTTTACCAAATTTGTCCATCAATTTTCGTTCTAAATCCCACCACCTGGTTTGGAAATCGTCCCCTATAGTTGCCATAGATTTGTTCAATTTATGTTGCAAAGGTAGGGGATATCTGTACTTGGTAGGATGGTTTGATTATCTTTGCTCAAATTTCTCGATATGTTACAGGTGACCTATTTAAGACAACATACCCAATTAGCGAAGGATAAACTTGCCATCAAGCATTTTTCAAATGTAGATCTAGTAGATCAGGTGATTGCAATGGATGACCAAAGAAAGCGTTTGCAAGCTAGTTTTGATGAATTACAGTCCAAAGTGAACGCAGCTTCTAAAGAGATTGGCAACCATATGGCGAAGGGAGAGAAAGAACAGGCGGAAGCGATCAAGCAAAATGTAGCCACTTGGAAATTAGCATTAGAACCATTGAAAATAGAGATGGCAGAAGTAGAACAACAACTTCAAAATTTGATTGTACAATTGCCAAATCTGCCACATGATCTAGTACCAAAAGGAAAAACACCCGAAGAAAATGAAGTGGTGAAAGAAGCAGGCACTACACCAGTATTACCAACAGGTGCAATGGCACATTGGGACTTGATAAAAAAATACAATTTAGTAGACTTTGAAACAGGCGCTAAAATTACTGGAAGCGGGTTTCCTTTATATATTGGTAAGGGCGCTAAATTTCAAAGAGCACTCACACAATACTTTTTAGATTTTAATACTGCAGCAGGATACACAGAATACATTCCTCCATACGTGGTGAATGCAGCTTCTGCTTTTGCGACAGGACAATTGCCAGACAAAGAAGGTCAGATGTACCACGCGACCGAAGACGATTTTTATTTAATCCCAACTGCCGAAGTGCCTGTCACCAATGTCTACAGAGACACGATTCTAAAGGACACGGATTTACCAATTAAGATGACGGCTTATTCTCCTTGTTTCAGAAGAGAGGCAGGAAGTTTTGGTAAAGAAGTGAGAGGATTGAATAGAGTACATCAATTTGAAAAAGTAGAGATCATTCAAATTGTGCATCCAGATAAAAGCGATGAGACATTGAATGAGATGGTGGCGCATGTCGAAAATTTATTAATCAGTTTAGGATTACAATACCGTATTCTAAGATTATGCGGAGGAGATATGGGCTTTGCAGCTGCCATCACTTATGATTTTGAAGTGTATAGTGCAGCGCAAGAAAAATGGTTGGAAGTAAGTAGTGTGTCTAATTTCAATAATTACCAAACTTACAGAATGAAGTGCAGATTCAAAGACCAGGAAGGCAAGACACAATTCGCGCATTCATTGAATGGTAGCTCATTGGCTTTACCAAGAATTTATGCTGCAATAGTAGAGAACTATCAAACCGAAGCAGGCATTAACTTACCCGAAGTATTGGCACCTTATTTTGGAGCAAAGCAATTGGTATAATGAAAGATTTATAATACTAAAAATGCCCCAAGAAATTGGGGCATTTTTTATAGTAGTGCTCTTTGTTTGATTTAAAATTTACTAAACCTCAATCCTATTGCAAAAGGCTGCATGTCTATAAAACTTTGATTATTGTTGAATAAATTACTGTTCGAAAACGAACCATAAAGACGCAGAGCTCCTAAGCCAAGTTCACCAATGGTGGCGAAACGCCAATCATTTAAATTAAAGTTGCCACGGAATTTTTCTTTACCACGCTCTCCACTAATTTGTTTGTTCTTAGCATTCCATAAATAACCAGCACTCATACCAATACTCGCGTAAAAAGCTTTTTTATTATATGGGTTTGGAGAAAAGTTGAATTGAACTGGGACAGTTAAATATTTAACCAATAATTTATTTTTTGTAAAAGGAATCACATCAAATTTTACATTGGTAGGAATATCTTCTCTAAAGCTGATCGATTTATCGAATCTCAAATTGAACATTTCTACACCCAGTCCATATTTTAAATTAATTTTATGTTGGTATAAATTTAATTTTTGTGTTACCACCCATATGTTCACATTGGTTGATTTTTTATTGATCAAGCTAAAATTTTCAGGGGACATGACTGGTCCTGGATAAAACGGAAGACTGTTAGGATTTGCTGCAAGCCAGTACAATGTTGGACTTTTGTCTATCAAATTGGCAAAGCCAAGATCAAAGATCCACCAATTGGTTTCTGTATTTTTTAATTTTTTAGGAGTGCGTTTGATGGTGATTTTGGTATTATCAAAGTCACCCTCTTCAATCATCGATACCCAATCTTTCTTGTAGTTGCTATCTTGTGATTTAATAATTTGTAATCTACCTAATCTAACGGTATCCTCATTCACAGATTGTGAAATGTCAAAGGACACTTTCTTATCGTCAAAATCTATTGTGGTGTTATAGGGCGAGATTTTTTTTCTATTTCGACTGGTATTGTTCTCTTTTTCGTCGTTTGACCATTTGCCAATAACTACATTGCCAATAGCAATAGTGCCTTTTGACTTATTGTCATTATAATTTTGTTCGCCCTTCTTTTTTACAATTAGCATATTGCCAATGACAATGGTATCATTTGCAATATGAATACTATCTGATAATACTTTAGCTGTAGGACTTGTTCTTGAACTATCATTTTGTGCTAAAACTTGAATGCTGAAGCACATTAAAAAGCATACTGATAATGGTAAAATTGTTTTTTTCATATCTATTTTTCTTTTTCTGATTTATTTCTTTTTAGTAAAGCTGAAACTCGTCTAGTAAGTCCTCTAAACTTATTGCCATCAATTTCGAAATTAGCAATAAAAATAGTTCTGTCTGGGTCTTCTGTATCGATGATTTCATAACTTGTTAATATTTTTTCGACTTCTGTTGGTTCCGCATCTATATTAGCTGAACTGATTGGAAGAGGAATAGCATTGATGGTTATTGGGTTGTTGTAATTGCTTGGCAGTTTCGTAATCACAGTTTGATTTATGCTGTTATTGGTGGGAGCTGTTTCAGCCATCGCAATAGATTCTTTTTGAAGTAGATGGATGCCTTGAGTTTTACTAGAATTACTTAACTGCAATTTCGTTATTACTTGTTGATTTGTTTTTGCAAGCGTTTCAGCTTTTGCAAATATTTTTGGGGATGCATTGCTTAGTGCAATTTCATCAGAGGTTTTAGTTGAATTTGTATTAGGAACTACTAAGGTGGTTGTATTTACTGCAATTGAATTAGATACAGGTGTTTTTGTCAATTGCTGGTATCCAATAAAAGCCATCAAACAAGCTGCAACCGCGGCATAAGTGAATTTTTGTTGACTGAATCCAAATGGCTTTATAACAATACCTTCTTTAGTAGCATCTTTTTTCAAAGTATTTTTAAATGAAGTAGATAAGCTTGGAATTGCATCCACATCAGCCTTCAAAATTGTTGTATAAGTTTGATTCCATTCTTTTTCTAGATCCTCTAAACTTGATGTTACTTGCTGTTTTAAATTTTCCTTAAATGGGTAATGAATCTTATCTGAACCAAGCACCGTTGCTTGTAGGGCCTCCATTTCTAATGCAAAGTTTGGATTGTCTGCAATAAACGCCTCTACCTCCAATCTTTCTTTGGGGCTTAACTCCTTGTCGATGTACAACAAGAAAATGGTTTCATATGTAGATTCGTTCAATTGCATTAAGATGCGGTTGGCGCGTAAGCGGATAATTTAGTTTTTAAAATTAATCTGGCCCTATGTAAATATACTTTTACTTGACTCTCGGATAAGCGCATGATCTCTCCAATCTCCTGGTAACTATACCCTTCATAATCTTTTAGTAAAACAAGGCTTTTTTGGATTGGATTTAATTCGTTGATTGCGCGCATCAATACCTGCTTCAGTTCTTCGTCTTCTTGCACAATCTGTTGATGTGGGATTTTGGTATCCTCTGACAAAGGCATTTTATTGGATTTACGAATATGGTCAATCATTTGATGATAAGCCACCGTAAACAAATAAGACTTTGCTTTTTCTGGAAGGACCTGCTCCCTGTTCACCCATAATTTTTCAAATGCGGATTGGACTATATCTTGTGCATCTTCTGTATGTCGAATATTTTTTACAATAAATCGGTATACGCCGTCGGCGAAATTATCTACACAATCATTGTACGCTTTATCCGTCATCTCTTTGGTTTAATCCTTGTTTGATAGGTTAAACGTAGGCAAAGGTAAAAAGTTACAGGGAACCAGCTATTTTTTGGCTACTAATAATCAATCACCTGCTCCTGGATATCCTGAGGTAATTCACGCCATTCGTAGTGCTGGTTCCTTAATTGAGGCTCAAATCCAGCTTCTTTAATGGCTTCTTGTATACTCTTATAAGTAAATCTATGTGGGGCTCCGGCAGCACTTACCACATTTTCTTCTAGCATAATGCTACCAAAATCATTGGCACCCGCTTCTAAACAAACCTGCGCGGTGGCTTTACCTACGGTTAACCAGCTGGCTTGAATATTTTTGATATTCGGTAACATGATACGACTGATCGCAATCATGCGAATATATTCTTCGGTCGTGGTTAAATTATGTACCCCTCTTATCTTAGTTAATAATGTATCTACGTCCTGGAAAGTCCAAGGAATAAAGGCTAAAAATCCGTTCGCGCCTGCAGGTTTCATGTCCTGCACTTCTCTAATTTTAATTAAGTGGATGAATCTTTCTTCTAAAGTTTCCACGTGTCCAAACATCATGGTCGCGCTTGAAGTGATGTTCAATTGATGCGCAGCGGCCATCACATCCAACCATTCTTGTGCACCACATTTTCCATTAGATACCAATTTCCTTACTCTATCTACTAAAATCTCTGCACCTGCACCTGGTAAGGAATTCATACCAGCTTCTTGCAAAGTCTTTAAGACATGGGTATGGGTATGTCCACCTATTTTAGCAATATGCGCAATCTCTGGGGGGCCTAATGTGTGCAATTTAATATCTGGAAATTCAGCTTTAATTTGTTTAAATAAGTTGGCATAAAAATCCAATCCAAGTTCTGGATGGTGTCCACCTTGTAATAATAATTGATCTCCACCCCAAGCAATGGTTTCCTTGATTTTAACTCTATAGGTAGCCATATCGGTGATATAGGATTCTGGATGTCCAGGGATGCGGTAAAAATTGCAAAATTTACAATTGGCGATACATACATTGGTTGTATTCAAATTACGGTCAATCTGCCAAGTCACTTTACCATGGGGTACTTGTTTCTTTCTTAGGGTATCTGCCACATAGCTTAATTCGGCCAAAGGGGCATGCTCGAAAAGGAACATACCCTCTTCCTTAGTTAAGTACTCAAAATTCAGTGCTTTCTGATAAAGTTGCTCTAATTGCATAATTTTCAATTAATGGTGCGAAGTTACTAATTAAACAACCTTTACGTCAAATGGTTGTAGGTTTTAAGCTTATTTTTGTGGCCTTATGATACAATTTGAAAAATTTCAATTAGCCAATGGATTGAAGGTGCTGGTACATCAAGATACGAGTACGCCTATGGCGGTGGTGAATGTACTTTACAATATAGGTTCCAAGGATGAAAATCCAGCACAGACTGGGTTCGCACACCTTTTTGAACACTTGATGTTTGGGGGTAGTGTCAATATTCCTGTATACGACGAGCCTTTACAAAGGGCAGGTGGCGAAAACAATGCTTATACCACCAATGACTTGACCAATTATTATTGTCAAATACCAGCCGAAAATATAGAGACTGCTTTTTGGCTAGAAAGTGATCGTATGTTATCACTTGCATTTAGCGAGAAGAGTTTAGAAGTGCAAAGAAAAGTGGTCTGCGAAGAATTTAAGGAGCACTATATCAACAAGCCTTATGGAGATGCATGGCACAAAATGCGCGCATTAGCGTACACCAATCATCCGTATAGATGGATGACCATTGGCGCTGAATTATCTCATGTAGAAAATGCGAAAATACAAGACGTTAAAGATTTCTTTTTTAAATTTTATAGACCCAATAATGCCATCCTAGTTGTTACCGGAAACACAACGACTGAGCAAGTAAAAGCCTTGGCAGAGAAATGGTTTGGTCCGATTCCTGCAGGCGAAGCGTACAATAGAAATTTGCCACAAGAACCGGTACAAGAAAAAAAGAGATCATTGGAAGTGCATGCAGATGTGCCTATGGATATGTTGATGATGACATGGCATATGGGTGGCAGATTTGATGCAGGTTACCATGAGACAGATTTGATTACCGAAGTCTTAGGTGGTGGCGCTTCTGCAAGATTGTATGAGCAATTGATTAAAGTGAAACAATTGTTTTCTTCGATTGATTGTTATCATTTTGGTACGGTAGATCCAGGCTTATTGGTGATTGAAGGTAAATTGGTAAAAGGCGTGAGCATGTCTGTTGCAGAGCAGGCAGTCTTAGAAGAAGTAGAGAAAATTAAAAATGAATTACTCCCACAAAAAGAAGTACAGAAAGTAATTAATAAAACAGAAAGTATCATTTGTTTTGAGGATATGAGTATCATGAATCGCGCGCATAGTTTGGCTTATTATGAATTATTGGGCGATGCAGAAATGATGAATCAAGAATTGGAGAAGTATCAAGCGGTTACACCAGAAAAGATACAAGCTACTGCAAATGCGATCTTCCAAGATCAGAACAGAAACACTTTATATTATTACAGTAAAAATTAAAACATGGCATTAGATAGAATTAAAGCACCGTTGATTAAGGATGCCGTTGATTTTGATATTCAATTAAAACCCTACCAGCATTTTACTTTAGACAATGGAGTAGAAGTATACAGTTATGAAGGAGGTGCAGAAGAAGTAATGATGATGGACTTGGTTTTTTTTGCAGGCAATTGTTACGAAGAAAAAAATTGGGTTGCTGCTGCCACTAATTTTTTATTAAAAAATGGCACGCATCAAAAAACTGCCTTTGAGTTGAATGATTATTTTGAATTTTATGGTGCCTATGTGAATAGAACCTGTTACAATGAAACAGCTACCATCAATCTACATACTCTCACTAAACATTTTGAAGCATTATTACCTGTGGTGAGTGAATTGGTAACAGAGTCCAATTTTTCGGAAGAAGAATTAAAAATCTACCAACAAAATCAATTGCAAAGATTGACGTTGAATTTAAAGAAGAGTGATTTTATTGCCAATAGATTGATTGATGAATACTTGTTTGGTATTGACCATCCTTATGGGACTTATTCTACAGAAGCTGCCTTTAATAACTTGACGCGCGAAGATCTTGTTAATTTTTATGATCGTTTTTACAAGCATGGTAAAGCTGTGATATTTATGGCGGGTAAGTTTCCTAAAAACATGCAAAGCTTGATGAACAAGTACATTGGAAGCTTGCCATTGAACCAAAAAGCAATGCCTAGTTTTGATCATCCGATTGTTTCAGCAACTACAAAAAAATATTCGATTATCAATGATGCGAGTTCGGTGCAAGGCGCAATCAAAATGGCAAGAAGATTTCCCAATCGACATCATCCAGATTTTCCTGGGACACAAGTATTGAATAATCTATTCGGAGGATTTTTTGGATCCAGATTGATGCGCAATATTAGAGAAGACAAAGGATACACATATGGCATACATAGTTTTTTGCAGAATCATGTACAAGAATGTGCATGGATGATTAGTACCGATGCAGGGAAAGATGTCTGCAGGGCAACGATTGATGAAGTGTATAAAGAGATGGCCATCCTTAGAAATGAATTGGTAGATGAAGCGGAATTAAAATTGGTCAAGAACTATATGTTGGGTGCTTTGTTAGGGGATCTAGATGGACCATTCCAAATCATGAATCGTTGGAAGACTTATTTGTTGAACGATTTAGACATCGCTTATTTCAATAAGACGATCGAAACTGTTCGTACCATCCAACCTGCCGACCTGCAAGCACTGGCCAATCAATACCTTCAAGCAGAAGACTTTTATGAACTAGTGGTCTACTAGGCGAATTTATAAATTATTTTCAAACGCTAAATACTGATAATCAGCTATTTAGCGTTTTATTTTTATAAACTACTGTAAAATACTTGGTACTATGTGATGCATAGTACCTTAAAACTCCTTAGTTTTGTAGTACAAATTAAAATTATGGATATTCAAAACACACAAAGTCAGATGCGCAAGGGCGTTTTGGAGTTTTGCATATTGTCCATCATTCAACAAGGGGAGGTTTATCCAAGTGATATTGTTGAGCAAATGAAAGCGGCCAATCTGCAAATTCTAGAAGGTACACTGTACCCACTTTTAACAAGATTAAAAAATGCGGGCTTGCTCAATTATCGTTGGGTGGAAAGTATCAGTGGTCCGCCAAGAAAATATTTTGTAATGACAGATGAGGGTCAAGCGGCTTATGAGGTCTTACAAAAAACTTGGAATGAAATGACGACATCGGTCGATACCATTATCACTTCAAAAGCAAACCCAATTGTTCACCAAGCAGATGCTGCTCAATAAATATATGACCATGAAAAAAGTAATCAATATCAATTTTCAAGGACGCATTCTTCCTATCGAAGAAATGGCGTACGAAAATCTGAAACAATATATAGAAAGTCTAAGAACCTATTTTGAACAAGAAGAAGGGAAGGACGAAATCATCAATGACATAGAATGTCGTGTGGCTGAATTATGTGAAGACCGTCTTAAAAAAGGCGCGGTATGCATTACAGAGCAAGACATTGATTTAATCATTACAAGTATTGGACGTCCTGCTGATTTTGAAGCACAGGATGGCTTTGAAGCCAATACAAGTGCAAATGCTGGAACCAATCAAGCGCAATCTAATACTCAAGCTGCTGGTGAACCAACTTATCAAAAAAGATTGTACCGAGACGAGCAGAACAAAGTCTTAGGCGGTGTTTGTGCTGGTATTGCAAATTATTTAAACTTGGATCCAATCATCATTAGAGTTCTGTGGATCCTGCTTTTTGGTATTTCTTTCTTTGCCTACCTATTGTTATGGATAGCCGTACCAAGTACTTCTGTAAATGAAGTGGGAGGTGTTCGTAAAAGATTATTTAGAGATCTTGACAAAAAAGTAATTGGTGGTGTTTGTGCAGGGATGTCTAAATACTTTGGTGTGAAAGTAGGTATTATTAGAGCCTTATTTTTATTACCAACAATTTTATTGGTTACTAATTGGAATCATTTTCATTTATTCCAATTCTGGGAGTTTGACGATTTCAATAACTTTTTTGATGTGACCTTTATGCCAGGTGCTATTTTTGTGTACATCGTTTTATGGTTGGTATTGCCAGAAGCAAGAACCAGTGCCGATAAATTAGAAATGATGGGCGAGAAAGTGGATATCAATAGTATTAAGAATGCGATTCAAACAGATTTGGAAGGATTTGGAAAGAGAGCAAAAACTTGGGGAACTAGCTTTGACAAAAAGCAAGCTACTTCAGCAGGAAATACCAATAACGCTGCCACTTACAGTGCGAATAATGATGCTGGCGGTTTAGAAAAAAGAAAAGGCTGTTTGTTTTATTTTGGAAGAACCCTTACTATTTTGATGAAAGCATTTGTATACTTTATCCTTGGCATCATTACGATTTCAGTACTTGCTGCTTTATT
>JBILCS010000048.1:0-13617 GCA_044353005.1 Sediminibacterium sp.
CAATGGAAGCGAAGGTTTTGTTTAATATTTGGTGAAAATTTGTTAGATCTTTTTAGCAACATGGTCTAAAACCATAAATGCAGTCTCGGCCATCAGGTTCCCCTTATTATCGAGTAAAGGATTTACTTCTGTGAATTCAATACAAACCAATTTGTTGGACAAAAACAATTGATCAAAAATTCCTACAATTTCTTCGGCAAAAAAGCCAATAGGCACTGGAGTACCAGTACCGGTAGAAACATGATCGCAGTCCATAGAATCCACATCAAAGGAAATATAAATATGATCGCAATCTTGTAATTGTTCTACCGCTTCTTGAACACAAACCTCTAGTCCACGGAATCTTAGTTCTTCTACTTTGTAACACGAAATTGCTTCTTTATCAATGATATGTGCTTCGGCTGATTCAAAATCTCTTAATCCAAAATAAATTAAATCTTGTGCTAATAATTTTTTATCGGGTGTGCCAACACTTTTTAAATTATTCCAATGTAATAACGTGGCAGCACTTGGTTCATTTACCTTACATGCAAGATTATCTTCTTGCAGTGCAGCCGCTAATGGCATCCCATGAATATTTCCCGATGGAGAGGTAAAAGGAGAGTGTAAATCGGCATGCGCATCAATCCAAATAACACCGAGTCTTTTTTCTGGATTTGCTGCTTTGATGCCGCTTATTGTTCCTAATGCAGAGGAGTGATCGCCAGATAATACGATTGGAAAAAATCCAGTACTAATAGTTGTTCTAACGACATCTGAAACCCTTTGGCATTGCTCTACCACATGCTCAATTCTTTTTGCAAAATTATTGTTGTTTTTATTGTAGATGGTTTCGTTATGTGTTTCAACGTCTACAAATAAATGGCGATGAAAGAAATCATTGTTTTGATTGATTGCTGCTATTTCAATAGCATCGATACCTAAATCAGACCCTCTGGTTCCAGCGCCGATATCAGACCTATTCTTGATTAATTTAATAGTCATAAAATTTAATTTTTCATTTACACTTAGTCATTCAAAATTATCGAATATAAATGGTACGAGAAATACTATTTAATTTAATATCATTCCCAATAGCTATTCTGCCTAAACGATAAGGGAAATTGGTGCCATCGGAAAATTCAAAAATAAAATTAAATACCCCAATAAAATCATCTACCGAACGGGACTTAAAAGTAAAATTAATTAAACTACTTGTGATGGCCGCTTTCTCTATTTTTGTTGGAATTAAATCCATCTGCACCGTCCTTACATCTCCCATTTCCATACTACCTAAAAGCATATGTGTCGCATACTTTTCCTTCAGCTTAGTTGGTTTTAAACTAATATCAATAGAAGAAGCAAAAAGTAATGGATCTTGAATATCATTGATATCCATTGTGATTCGGGTTAGATAAATTTGTTTTTGAGATGAATCTGACTGCGCCACTGCAAAAACAGATAAAAAAACAAGGAATAAAGTGCTACAAAATTTCATAAAGAGGATTATACCCTAAAGTTACCCGAAAATTACATGTATCCTAGAATAAGAAGCATTAAATTAGTGGTATGAAAAAACCGTTTACAACCATTTGTATCTTCATTTTAGTTCTAATAGGCATGCAAGCCATTGCAGGCAGTGTTGATACGATAGAGATGAAAAGTCAGTATTTAAAAAAAGCAATTAAATTCGTTATAATACAGCCAAGTCAACTCAATACCCAAGAACGCTATCCTGTTGTATACCTGCTGAATGGTTATGATGGGAATTACGCACAATGGACTAAAACTGCACCCCAATTAGCAAAAACTGCCGATGACTTAAAAATGATTTTTGTGTATCCTGATGGCGGAAAAAGTAGTTGGTATTTTGATAGTCCAATAGATAGTAGTATACAATATGAATCTTATATCGCAAAAGAATTAGTACCTTATATTGACGCCAATTTCCCAACAAAAGCAAATCCCAAGTCAAGGGCGATCACAGGACTCAGCATGGGTGGGCATGGTGGATTATACCTTGCAATAAGACATTCCGATGTATTTGGTGCAGCAGGAAGTACATCAGGTGGATTTGATTTTAGACCTTTCCCAAAAAGTTGGAATCTCCCAAATATACTTGGCGAATATGAAACCAATCAAGCAAGATGGTATGATTATACGGTGATGCGCCAAGTTGAATTGCTTACAAATAAGCAATTAGCAATCATTTTTGATTGTGGGGTGGATGACACTTTCATAAATGTGAATCGCGCATTGCATGAAAAATTACTACAATTAAAAATTGATCATGATTATATAGAACGTTCGGGTGGACACAATCATGCCTATTGGCGTAGTAGTATCGATTTTCAGATGCTATTCTTTCACCAATTTTTTCAGAAAAAATAAATAGGCACTAAGCTTTATGCTAGGAATCTATGGCGGATGGATTCGTTTGGTATCCTACAGGTTTCCCTTTTGCCAAATATTGCATACCTGTTTTTTGCAACAAGATCATATGCAAAATCACGTATGAATTTTGGAATAAATTTTAATCCCATAAATAATCTTGGCCAACCCTTTAAATGCGTTGCTATTTGAATGACAGCATCTGTTTTAGTGTATACTTTTTCATTATCAATTAAAATTACGGATGCGCTTGCTTTTTGGTCTAATTTATATTCTTGGAGCAAATTGATTCCAGCAATGGACTGTGATGGCGCAAATTGAAAATGCGCATCTTGATCGTACTTTAAAATTATATTGACTGTGCGATTACAAAAATTACAAACTCCATCAAATAAAATAATTGGCATAAAATTGTTTGATTTTGTCAATACTAATTATTAAAATTATCTTCTTTTTTTAAAACCAGCGCTCTTTTTTTGCTTAGGATTGTATTCTGGTGTAGGACCAAACATCTCAGGCACAGTCCCTTTTAAAACTGGTGCGCCTAATAATTCTTCGATCAAAGCAAACTTAGATTGTTCTTTTTCACTCACAAGTGTAAAAGCAGTTCCTGTGGTTGCAGCACGAGCGGTTCTTCCAATGCGGTGGATATAATCCTCCCCATCATTAGGCACGTCGTAATTGATAACCAAATCAATGTCTTCGATATCAATCCCTCTGCTTAAAATATCTGTTGCAACTAAAATATTGGTTTTACCATTTCTGTAATCTTGCAGGTATTGCTCTCGGCTTTTTTGATCTAAATCGGAATGGATTTCCTCTGCAGCTAATCTTGCAGATTTTAAAATGGTCGTTAAATCTTTTACGTTTTGTTTTTTAGAACAAAATACAATCACTTTTGAAAAACGCTTTGAGCCAAGCATGTCTTTAATGATACCGGCTTTTTGCTGTTCATAAACAATAAATGCTTTTTGAACGATTTGTTCTGGTGGTTTTGAAATCGCAATATTAATCTCCACCGGATTATTTAAAATTTTATTTGCCAATGCGCGCATTTTTTGCGGCATCGTTGCAGAAAATAGTAAGTTCTGTCTTTCTGCAGGTAAATAAGTAATGATTTTAGCAATGTCATCCGAAAATCCCATATCCAACATTCTATCTGCTTCGTCTAAGACTAAATATTTCAATCCTTTCAATTTCACATAGCCCATATTTAAATGCGCAATCATCCTACCTGGTGTACAAACCACAATATCTGCTCCAGAAGTCAATGCTTTTTTCTCTGCAGCAAAAGAATTGCCATCCCCTCCACCATATACTGCAATAGAACTAACATCAGTAAAATAAGCAAGCCCTTCCAATCCTTCGGCAATTTGAATCGCCAACTCTCTTGTAGGCACAATGACTAATGCATTGATATCACCAGCATGATGTGGCGAAGTCAAAAGACGATGTAATAATGGTAATAAAAATGCGGCTGTTTTTCCTGTACCTGTTTGCGCCGCAGCAATGATATCCTTCCCTTCTAAAATTGGAACCATTACCTGTTGTTGCACCGGAGTGGCTGTTTCGTAACCCATAGCGTCAATACCATCTAAAATGCGCTGATCCAGCCCTAAATCTATAAACTTCAAAATGTGTAATTTAAGAACAAAGGTAACCTATAATTTTTCAAATAGCAGGTTCAATATTCTTGGTATCTGGCTTCTATCTTCATCATCAAATTGTTCATCTAATTGAAGCAATTGAAAACCCGAAGCATTTGCAGCTTGGATAAAATCTGTTACATGATGATTGAAGCAGGTTACAACTTGAGTGCCTGTCTCGGTTTCAAATCTTGCTTTAGAGCCCGCATATTGTTTAAAGGGATGCAATTCACCAATATAAACCTGACTTCCAGTGGCAGTCACTTTAGAAACTTTTTGAAAAACAGCATCTAGGTCTTCGATATGTTCAAGCATTAAACTAAAAGTAATAAGGTCATAGGTATCCTTTGCAAAAGTCCAGTCTTTTGTGATATCTGCTTCGATAAAATTGACTTTATCAGACTGGATTTTATTTCTTGCAATGTCAAGCATGCCATTGGATAAATCAATCGCAGTAATTTGATCACAGATGGTTAAAAGCCAGGCCGTATTCTTGCCCGTGCCACAGCCAATTTCTAAACAATGTTTGAAAGATTTTCCTTGAAGTATTTTTTGTAGTGACAAAGCTTCAAGGTCTCTTGTTTTATTGTCATTGGTATCGTATTGTGCTGACCAACTATTGTATGCATACGCTATATCCATATTAAATTCATTATCATTATAATAAAGATACTACTATCAAGTCTATATTACAACGCTGTTGAATTCAAATTATGGTACCAAATTGTTTTTTACAAAGTCCGAGCAGTAGTCTTTGATTAAATTTCTGACTGAATCAAAAGCGGCTTCAATTTCTTGCTCCGTCCCAGTTGCTTTTGCTGGATCAGGAAAATTATAATGAAACTTTTGAGCTTTAGTTGGGAAGTAGGGACAACGCTCTTTGGCGTTATCACATACAGTAATCACATAGTCAAATTCAATCCCAGTATACTCTAAGATATTGTTAGAAGTATGATTGGAGATATCAATGCCATCCTTTTGCATCGTGGCAATTGCTTTTGGATTCACCCCATGTGTTTCTACGCCAGCGCTATACACTTCTACTTTATCTCCTCCAAAGTATTGTAAATAACCATGTGCAATTTGACTACGACAGGAATTACCTGTGCAAAGAACTAATATTTTCTTTTTCATAATTTAAACGAATAACCAAATGATGTTAATAATTGTGAATTTTGGGTCAAAACCAAATACTAATTGAAGTACTGTAATAGATATGGTAATTATTATAGGTTTTTTATATTTTAATATAAATTGTTTCATAATTGGTAAAATTTAACAACAACCTCCACCAGGTACACATTTATTTTCTACTAATGGTTTTTGTGCAAAAACAGTGACACTAAAAATACCTGTTGATCCGGTTTTAAATTGATTGATTTCGTCTTGAGATAAATAATTAATTAAAATATCATCAGGAATCACGATTGGTTTTTCTTTTTGAATTGTTACATTTTCAAATCCATTTGCATGAATTAATTCCATGTAAACTTCTTTTTGAATAGCACCAGCTACACAACCAGCGTACATCTCGGCATCCTTTCTTAAACCTTCAGGCAATGCGCCTACTAAAACCACATCAGAAATGCTAAAATGACCGCCTGGTTTAAGTACTCTAAGGATGTCTTTTAAAACAGCATCTTTATTCGGTACCAAATTCAACACACAATTACTCACCACCACGTCCGCGGTATTTGCCGTAATAGGCATATGCTCAATATCTCCTTGTCTAAACTCTACATTATTGAATCCTCTGATCTCCGCATTGGCTCTCGCTTTATCAATCATGGCAGGTGTAAAATCAACACCAATGACTTTACCTGTTTCACCAGTCTCATGGCGTGCAATAAAGCAATCATTTCCTGCACCACTTCCTAAGTCAATCACAACATCCCCTTTTTTAATTCTTGCAAACTGTGTTGGCAAGCCGCAGCCAAGACCCAAATCGGCATCGGCATTATATCCTTCTAAAGTTGTGTAATCCTCTGACATGATATTGTACACTTCTGTAGAACATCCACCAGCACCACAGCAAGAAGCCATATTATCGGCTTTGTCTTGTAGCGCAATTTCACTGTACTTTTGTCTCACGATTTCTTTTAATTGTTCTTCGGTTTGCATAAATTTTTTGATTTTTTTTAAACTTGAGTTCAACAACATTTGCTGGCAGGCAAAGTCAATTTGTCTAATAATAGCCCTAACTGATTTTTTGCTTTCGCCCATTCTTTTTCGTCAATACAATAACATACAGAAACCCCATCGATATCCCCTTTAATGAGCCCAGCAGCCTTCAATTCCTTTAAGTGCTGAGAAACAGTACTTTGAGAAAGCGGCAGTTCATCTACAATAGCACCACAGATACAAGACTGGCGCTTTAGTAATACATTCAAAATGGCCACCCTAGCAGGATGAGATAGGGCTTTAGCATATTTTGCAATGCTTAATTCCTGTGCCGAATAGTCTTTGGTTTTAGTGGTTCCCATATTAATCGTAAAATTACGATTAATATGGGAAATGAAAAAATAAACTTAAATTGAATTATGAAAAGAATACTTCAAACCACCCTATTGACTGGCTTTATGCTAGTTACAATTCATCAAGCATTTGCACAATCAGCAAAGGCAGAAGCTGCTATTCAATCCATTATGCAATCCAACCCTGTTGTTGGACTGTCCGTTGCTGTGGTGAAAAATAATAAAGTCATCTACAATCACTCCTTTGGCTTTAAAGATGTTGAGAAGCAATTGCCCTTGACCAATGCATCCATATTTAGAATCGCATCCATCTCTAAATCCTTCACCACCACTGCCATCATGCAATTGGTTGCAGAAAAGAAAATAAGATTAGACCAAGATATCAGTGAACTTGTTGGTTTTAAAGTAAGGAATCCGGCTTATCCGAATACAGTGATTACCTTAAAGATGGCTTTATCGCATAGGTCTTCTATCAATGATAGTGAAGGGTACTTTAGTTTAGACGCCATTGATCCGGCTACAAATCCAAATTTTGCAAAATGTTACAATGCATACGAACCCGATAAAGGCTATATGTATTGTAATTTAAACTACAATTTAGCGGGATCTATACTTGAAAAAATCACTGGTATTCGTTTTGATAAATACATTCAACAACAAATATTAGATCCGCTTGGACTTTATGGAGGATATAATGTGAATGCATTAGATACTCAGTTGATTGCAAAAATTTATGAATTCAATAAACAGACGCAAGGTTTTACTTTATCTACCAATGCGTATGCACCAAGAACTGAGGAGATCAACAACTACACCATGGGTCGAACAACTCCTATATTTTCACCAACAGGAGGCATGAAGATATCTGCAAATGACCTTGCCAAGTATATGATCATGCATAGTCAATTGGGTAAATACAAAGGCGGGAGGATGATAACTAAAAAGTTATCTCAACAAATGCAGGCAATCATTTCCGAGGAAGAAGGATACGGGATGGCACTAGAAACTACTACACAATTGATTGCAGGAAAAACAATGATTGGTCATACAGGTTCAGCGTATGGTTTATATAGTATGCTATTTTTTGAGCCTAAAGAAAAAATTGGCTTCATAGTGATTAGTAATGGCTGCGATACTAAAACAATCAACGGATTCAATGCAGTATTGCATCAAACTGTAAATAGTTTATACGATAATTTAATTCGTTAAAAGAATAACATCACTAGCACTAAAACAATTCCTGCTAAAGTGAAATACATTCCTTTTTTGAAAATGGTTGTTCCAGGCATAAACATGTAGAAAGAGGAGATCACAAAAAAGAACAATGAAAGTCCGAAAAATATATTTAGATAATATAAAGGGTCTTTATTAGTTGCTTTATGCATCTTGGTCATCTTATTTAATAAGTAGGGCAATTCCTTGACTTTAAAATCTGCTACACCAGTCGTTTTATTGTAGGTGCCATTTTCAAAAGTTACCACATCAAGCGTATCTGACTTTATTTTAAGATTTTTGATTTTGATAGCAGCTCCAACTGCATGTGATTCAAGACCAGTAGCCACAGTGAGTACTTTATGATTCTCTTTTTTCAAAAAATCAGTATCTCTAAAAATCATAATAATGCCACTCACTGAATAAATGGCCATGATACCGGCTAAAAAGAAGCCAAGGTATCTGTGGTAAACACGCATGTTTGTTGATATCTTACTCATGATACAAATTTACTAGGTTAAAACTGTCTAGATTTATAAAATCGGGAAAAACTAGGATTAATTTAAATATATTTGGATCAGTAATCCTAGCTCCAGGATATTGTAATATAACGCTATAACATGAAAATCAATTCTTTCTTTTTGATACCACTTTTATTAATTGTCTTTCAAGGTCAAGCACAAAAACCAAAAGTACATATCAACCATACGGCAATATTCGTTATTGATATCAATGTATCAGGCCAATTTTATAGCAACATCATTGGTTTAGATACGGTACCTGAGCCATTTCACGATGGGAAGCATATCTGGTATAGCACAGGAACGCATACCATGTTGCATGTCATAGCGGGCGCAACGGCTAAAAAAGAAAATTATAAAAATCAGCATACCTGTTATACGGTTCCCGATTTTAACCTGTTCATTAAAAAATTAAAGGAGCTTAACTGGGTCTATGAAGATGTGGCAGGAAATAAAAATGCGATTACCACCCGAATAGATGGCGTTCACCAGATTTGGCTACAAGACCCTGATGGCTATTGGCTAGAGATTAACGATGATACCTATTAGTCCATAAAATTTGAGCTAACTTACTGTTTAAATTATACTTAATAAATAACTGACAAATGATTATAAAAGAAAAAGCATTTGATTCATTTACTTGGATTGATATTGAAGATGCAAACAAAAAAGAATTAGAAGTCATTGCGAGTAAGTATAATTTGAGTTACTTTTTAATGAAAGATTCGCTTGATATTGGGCATTTGCCTAAATATGAGCAATTGCATAAGCACGATTTTTTTATTTTTAGGGCCTACACATCAACTATTAATTTGAACATTGATGAGATTGGTGAAATGTCTAATAAAATTGCCTTCTTTATATTTGAAGATAAATTAATCACCATACATCGTGCTCATTTTTCTTTCTTAAATATACATGAAGAAAAACATATTAAAATAAGTGAGCTTTTTTTAAGAATAGTAGGTTTTATGATTGATTCATTTAAAAAACCAACAATTGAATTATCCAATAAAATTACACAGATTGAAAAAACAATCTTTTTAAAAGATTATAGAGTGGTATTAATTGAAGAACTCTATTTTATTAAGTCGCAATCAAGAATATTAAAAAAAATAATCTCCATTACCCAATCTATTGTTCAAGAATCACAGGATAAATATAAAGTTTCTTATATCCACCAAGACATCCAAGATCAATTACTGCATCTGCTTACAATGAATGAGGAATCTTTAGAAAATTCTACGCAATTGATGAATACCTATCTTTCATTAAGTGATCAAAAAAATAATGAAGTGGTTCGTCTATTAACCATATTTTCTGTGTTTTTTCTACCGCTTAATTTTATTGCAGGTATCTATGGAATGAACTTTTCATTTATGCCTGAGTTGACTTGGAAATTAGGATACGTATTTGCTTTAAGCTTAATGGCAATCGTTGTAATTGTAATTTACCTTTGGTTCAGACGAAAAAGAATCCTTTAAATAAACTTGAATATAAAAGGCATTATAAAAGTTACAAAGGCAGCCCAAACAGCATAGACCGGTATAAATAATGCGATATCCCCTTCTACATCTTGTATAGAAGCTTTACCCTTTAAGTTTTTGAATAAGCCATAGGACACTAATAATAAATGTATAAATACTAATAGGTTCGCACCTAATACTGCGATTCTATTGGGAGAAAGTCCAAACTCAGAAAGTCTAAATAAAATAGCAGAAAGTGCAATCGCATTGGCGATAATAGCTAATAAGGCAAGTCCTAATAAAATAATTAAGTTGAATTTTGAACTTGTATTATTTGTTGCTTCAGTTAAAGAGAATAAAATAATAGCCATGACACCAATTAGTACTGCGTTAAATACCAATAAAAAATTACGGTCATTGTAAATATCCTTCCCAGTATACATTAAGGCAGATAGAAATACTAACAAGGTTACAAAGACAATCGGTGTAAAAATTTTAGCAATTGTAGGAGAAATTTTATTTACCAGTTCAGGATTATTCTGAATTAAATAGGTAGACAGCATCGGCATAGCAGCTAAGGCCCATACAGCTATTTGTTCGAAGTAAAATGTTTGGATATCCATTTTCAATAATTCAAATAGGGCCAGTGTGATACCGGTAAAAAACATGCCGGAGATGAATATCAACCCAGTCATAACAATAAAATTACCGTTGAATTTTAAAAATGCAATTTTCTTTTGGTTATTGTTTAAATCACCACCAATAAATGCGTAGCCTAGTATTGACCACAAAAAAATGGGTAAATGGATGGTAGATAAAATAAAGGTTGCGCTCTTTTCATTATAAGGCAAGCTGTTTACAAAAATGGCAGACCCAAGGAATAAGATAAGTGGTAGGATCAATTTAGTCATTGACAATTGTTGCTTCCAAATAAAATAGGCCGTTAAGATGGGAAATACAACGAAGCCAATATTCTTAGACATATATACATCGTATTCTACACCTAAAAATGAAGGCATTTTAGCGATGAGTCCACCTACAAAAGCAGCTACCACAATAAAGATGATTTCGTTTTTACTACCCCAAGTAATATGTTCGTCCTTATAATTAAGTCTTTCATTCCAGGCCTGCGCAGCGGGCTCATTTATAAGTTCTTGATAGATATTATTAAAAGCAATCATAAATGCGCCTTTATGTTCACGATACAATTTTTCAAGTTGTTTTGGATTATTGATATTGATTTTTATTTCGTTTTCCATAGTCATGCGCTTTAGTATTATTCTTATTCAAGTTAGATTATCTCAAGCTGTAAAAATATGCATTATCAGGTCTAATATTTGTTAAATAAAAGTTTTTGTTCCTAACATTGCACAATCAATGCAATACCCAGTTCAATTAACCCAAATAGGTGCCAAAAAAGCAATTTACATACCAGCATACGAAGCCGTTAAAGCTATTTATGCGGACTTGTTAGAGTCGGACCCTGCTACCCCCTTCCCTTTTTGGGCTAAGGTTTGGCCATCGGCAATTGCACTGCTTGATGTACTTAAAGCAAATCCTCATTTGATTCAAAACAAGCATGTATTAGAGCTTGGTGCAGGTATAGGGTTGCCCTCATTGATGATGGCGGATATCACAAAATCGATTCAAATAAGTGACTATAATTTGGATGCTGTTGAGTTGTTGCGAAAAAATATTGAATATCTTGAATTAGAAAATGCAGAGGCCTTAAAATTAGATTGGAATGCCTTGCCCGAAGCTATCCATCCCGAAGTGGTTATTTTAAGTGATGTCAATTATGACCCTACGCAATTTGAAACGCTAACAAAATTGATAGAAAGGTTCTTACACCAAGGGAGCACTATTATTTTATCGACACCTCAAAGAATTATGGCGAGTTCATTTGTGCTTGCATTGTCAACACTTATTATTGCAGATTATGTAGAATTGGTGGATGAAAATGGAGTCACAATAGAAATAAGTATCTTAGTGCTGTCAAAATAATGTTTATATGGTTAAAAATGATTTTAAAACTGTAGATGAGTACATTCAAAGTTTTCCTAAAAAATCACAGGTGCATTTAAAATCAATTAGAGCAGCTATCAAGTCCGTTGCACCAGAAGCTTCGGAGCAGCTATCATATTGTATGCCTGCATATAAAGTAAATAAAAAGCCTTTTATTTACTTTGGAGCTTATGAAAAACATATTGGATTTTATGCAACCCCCAATACCCATGAAAAATTCTCAAAACAATTATCTAAATACAAACAAGGAAAAGGTTCTGTTCAGTTTCCAATTGACGAACCTATGCCCATTGAATTGATCACCAAAATGATTCAATTTAAATTGAAAAGCATGTCTTAAAATATGGACTTAAATATTAAAATAGAACAGATCAACCATAGCCATATTGCAGCATTACAGCAAATTGGACGCCAAACTTTTTCAGAAACTTTTGCCGAAAATAATACTGCAGCAAATATGTCTGAATACATAGAAGAAGCCTACTCCCATGAAAAACTAAGTGCAGAATTGAATGACTCAAATTCATTTTTTTACTTTGCTATAATGGATGAAAATGTGGTTGGTTATCTAAAACTCAATAAGGGCGGATCACAGACCGAGCTCAAAGACAATAATGCACTTGAAATTGAACGCATTTATGTACTGAAGGATTTTCATGGTAAAAAAATAGGACAATTGCTATTTGATAAAGCAATCGAAGTAGCAAAAGCAAAACATGTAGCTTATGTTTGGCTAGGTGTGTGGGAAGAAAATAAAAAAGCGCTCCAGTTTTATACTAAAAATGGTTTTGTTGAATTTGATCAGCATGTTTTTGTACTTGGCGATGAAGCACAAACTGATATTATGATGAAGCTAGAATTAAGATAAAATAAAATAGAAAATAACAAAAAGATATAGCTAGCCTAACCTATTATCAAATATTGGATTTTAAGAATCAATAATTTTATTAGTATACCTCATATAAATAATCAACAACTGTAACTATCTCGTATTTTGGGTGAAAATCTGTCCCAGTTCCTATTTTAGTGAATTTTGAATTAAGGATATTGTATCGATGTCCTAAACTTGGTACGTCTTGGTCTATAAGTAAACGATTTACTAAGTCTTTCCCATTGTAATTCCCATATCCACAATTTTCGCCTGTGCCATATCCAATATTTTTATTTGATGTATCTAAAGTAATTTGTGGACAATTGATTCTATCATGTCCGACATTTCCATTTAAGCTTTGTTCTTTAGCAAGACATTTTGCTGTTGAACTTAAGCCATAATCAAAGATTAATTTTGGCAATGGCTTTTGAATTGATAATGTAGAAATTAATGACTTGTAATAATCAGAATTGATGTCTGTTCCTCTCCAGCTATTTGGGAATTTGATTTTATCTTTTGTTTCTAAATCTTCATTTAAATTTAATATTTCAACTTGAAGATATTTAATCGGGTATAATCTTACTAGATTATGATATAAAATAACATCTTTATCAAAATCAGAAATGCCATTAATACTCCTTGCGACATCCGCTTCGCCTATTTCTATTGTTGTCCATTTTGACTGAATTTGCCCAAAAACAACTACAGGAAATAATAATAGGAAAGAAATTAAAAGTCTCATGTTTGTTTAAATTAGAATACTAAATATAATTTATTTTATTTAGTATTAAACTACTAGAACACAAAGAAAAAGCCCTGCAAAATGCAAGGCTTGTCCAGTGTGGCTCCCCTTACAGACGAAAGATGCAACAACAATACGTTGATTGAGTATGTAACTATTAGAAAAATGAAGGGTTGAACTTCGTGTAAAATTTATAGGAGGTTTATTTATCATTCAATCCAACGCCAAATCCAAACATTGCAGCAACCAAGGCTAGGTGAATAATCATAACTGCCTTTTGCCAAGTTGGT
>JBILCS010000107.1:0-3954 GCA_044353005.1 Sediminibacterium sp.
CGTTTACAAAAAAAGGACTTACTTATAAAAAAGTAGGTACGCCGCTGACCATAAGATTCAAAGCGCCTTTAGTGATTGATTATACAGGTTCTGTGGAACAAATTTTAGACCAAGTAATGGATGCTATTGAGCAAAGTAAAGATTACATGCTTAAAGGTAAGCACCATGACATGAAAGTGATTTAGTAATCAATTGTAACTAGATCAAAAGCGTTATTCGCCTTCTTCTTTTATAAACAATGCTTTTAACTCAGTGGCATCATCAGGCTTCATCTTTCCCGCAAGGATTAAACGCAATTGTCTTCTTCTTAATGCACTTGCAAAATATTTTTTCTCTTCTTCGGTTTCTGCAATAATGGCTGGCACTTTTTTTGGTTGTTTTTGTGCATCTAAGGCGACAAAAGTAAAATAGGCTTCATTGCTTAATACCCTGGTTTGCTCAATCGTATTTTGATTCCAAACCTTTAAGTGTATTTCCATCGATGTGGTAAATGCTCTTGTCACTTTAGCTTCGATACAAATGACGTTACCTAATTTGATAGGCGTTTTAAAACTAATATTGTCCACCGATGCTGTCATGGCACCTGAATTACAATGTTTAGCAGCAGAAAGATAGGCAGCGATGTCCATCCAATACATGAGTCTTCCTCCCATTAAATCTCCGTAGGTATTGGTGTCATTGGGTAAAACCAATTCGTTCATTGTCGTGTATGAGGCTGATGCTGTTTTTGCTTCCATAATTTCATTGATTTTAAAATCCATTACGAAGGTACAACTATCCTATATACTAGTTCGCTAGATCGTACAAGATTCCAAATTGCGTAAATAGGCGGGGTCTACATCTGCTCCAATGCCTGGCTGTTCGCCAATACTTAAATGCATCCCATTGAATTGAACACCTCCTATGACAGGATCTATTGTATGTCCAATTAAACAGGTGTCCATATCATAAAAATGGACATTGTCCATGGCCATGGCAAAATGCATTTTAGCACTTAATGCCACCCTGCTTTCGAGCATACCTCCCATCATACATGGTATTTGATTGGCTTTTGCTAGGTCATGAATTTTAATTGCTTCCTGTATACCACCACTTTTGGAGAATTTAATATTGATGGAATGACAAGCTTTACCTGCAATTAATTTTCGGGCATCATGATGGGTAAAAACAGATTCATCCGCCATAATTTTTACTGGGGATTGCGCGCAAAGTGCAGGCAAGTAGTCATCATAATATTTATGCATCGGTTGTTCGCAGAATTCAATTGCATAAGGCGCTAATTGCGTGAGCACTTCCAATGCAGCCTCTTTGGCCCATCCTTGATTGGCATCAATCCTTATTTTTATGTCTGGTCCAATGGCTGTTCTAATTTGTCGAATGCGCTCCACATCTTCCTTAGGGGCTTTTCCTAATTTTACTTTAATCATTCGAATACCTTTCTCTACAAATTCAATGGCCTGTGCTGCCATGTCTTCTGGCGTTCCAATGCCGATGGTCAAATCGGATTCAATCGGTTTTTGTTGGCCTCCTAAAAATTGGTAAAGGGGTTGATTGGCTGCTTTCGCTGCAATATCATATAAGGCTAAATCAAATGCACTTTTGGCCGTATTGTTACCAGCAATAACAAGGTCTAGTTCTTTCATTCTTTGTGGAATATCCAATGGGTCTTTGCCTTTCCAAAACTGTGCAAAATCTTTTGCATTGTTGTAGCAGCTTAATTGTGTTTCGCCCACAATCATTGGGAAGGCCGAACATTCTCCAATGCCTATGATGCCTTGGTCTGTTTTAATTTGAATCAACACATTTTGTGCATACTCCATTGTCCCTGTAGCAATCGTGAAAGGGATCATGGGAATTTTAAATTGGTAAATGGTCGTTTCTATAATTTTCATAAGGGTATAAATATACCTATTTTGAACAATTTCCATCAACTGATTGTTATAATAAAAATCAATTGATATGGAAGGTTTAAAGCAAAAGAAAGTATTATTATTGGGCGCAACAGGCGGCATTGGCGCGCAATTAGCTAGTTTATTACATGGGAGTGGCGCACAACTTTGGTTGGCAGGCAGAGATGCTAATAAATTGAATCAATTAGCCTCAGATTTGAATTTGGGCGTAGATCGATTTTTCCAAGTTGATTTAGCAGACACCAATGCAGTACATCAGTTCACGAATCAATTAAGAACACTGGATTTTGCGTTTGATATTTTTGTCAATGCAGCAGGGATAGGCATCATCAAATCATTTGATAAATTAACGACTGCAGAAATGCAAACTTCTTTTCAAGTGAATACCTTGAGTAGTTTTGAAACCATTCAAGCAATCTTGCCTAAAATGATGGAGCTTAAAAAAGGGTTGATTATTAATATTCCAGGTATTTTAGGAAAAGTGCCCATGGCGGGTGCTGCAGCTTATTGTGCAAGTAAATATGCATTGGTCGGCATGATGCATTCTTTAAGAGAAGAATTAAAACGCACAGAAATTAGAATCACACAATTGTATTTAGGCGGAGTGGATTCTCCATTCTGGGATACCATAGATTTAAGAGTACAAAGAGATAAGATGGTGGTGGCCGAAGAAGCTGCTAGGGCCATCTGGTTTTTATGTCAGCAACCAAGTTCTGGTGTAGTCAGTGAAATGGTTTTGCAACCCTTCAATCATCAAGCGATTTAAACTTTGAAAACTAGCAAATAGTCCCGATATTTGCTATACGAATGAACGTTAGCATGAACCTATCTTTAAATAATACAGAAAACGCGTTTGCGTACAAGTCCAATACAGATTTAAATAAAGCAAAATGGCTTTTTACTGTCATACAAAATCCTTGGATTGTATCCTTAGGCACTCGTTTTACGCCCATGTTAATGAAGTCTGGATTGCCTGTGAACGGACTTATTCGTAGTACTATTTTCAATCAATTTGTGGGTGGAGAAACTTTAGCTGAATCTGCTAGAGTGACTAAAATGCTGGGATCCTATGGGGTGCAAGTCATCCTGGATTATGGAGTAGAAGCAAAGGAAGGGGATGCAAGTTTTGACGCAGTGACTGCACAATTTATTGCAGCGATTGAATTTGCAGCAACACAAGATAATGTGCCTTTTGTAAGTGTTAAATTAACTGGTTTATCAAGTATGCATTTATTGGAGCGTTTAAATGAAGCACCAAGATTAAGAAGCGGCATTCATGATAGTGAATCAGATGATGCTGCTTGGAATAAGCTGAAAGAAAGAATGTATGCCATTTGTGATGTAGCGGCAACACATGGTATCGGTATTTTAATTGATGCCGAAGAAACCTGGATCCAAGACCCCATTGATCGCTTGGCGATTGAATTAATGGGCGTGTACAATAAAGAAAAAGTAATTGTTTACAATACCTATCAGTTATACAGATCGGATCGTTTAAGATTCTTAGAATTATCCCACAAAATTGCAGCCGAAGGTCAATTTATCTTAGGGGCTAAATTGGTACGCGGTGCTTATATGGAAAAAGAAAGAGCAAGAGCGGAAGCGATGGGCTATCCATCACCCATTCAAACAGATAAGTCTGCAACAGATGCTGATTTTGATGCAGCGGTTGTATTTTGTTTAGCACATCTAGACCAGATTGGTTTAATCTTAGCATCACATAATGAGGCGAGCAATTTGAAATGTGCTCAAATGATGCAGGATAAAGGCTTGCCAAATAACCATCCGCATATTCACTTTTCTCAACTCTATGGCATGAGTGATCATATTAGTTTTAATATGGCATTGGAAGGCTATAAAGTGAGCAAATACTTACCTTTTGGGCCATTGCATGATGTTGTACCATATCTAATGCGTAGGGCACAGGAAAATTCAAGCGTGAACGGCCAAACCAATCGAGAATTGCTATTGATCAGGCAGGAAATTGCCAGAAGAAAAGCAAAATAATCTACTATTTTACGCCCCAAGTTGTAAATTGCAGCAT
>JBILCS010000049.1:0-13307 GCA_044353005.1 Sediminibacterium sp.
CCAATTTTGACTAAAATGGCTATTTTAGTGTATTGAAAAAACTAGGCGCCATATTATTCTTGGGCATTTTGCTTTTTAACGGATTTGGATACCGATTGGTATCGAATTACTTTGATCAAAAAGCAACCGATCAATTAGTCCATCTAATTGAAGAAAATAACTATGACGAGTCCTATTTGGTGACTATTAAGACGCCAATCAACCTTCCTTATTATGCCAACAATCCACAATTCGAAAGAGTGGATGGAGAGATTGTTATCAAGGGTATTGTGTATCAGTATGTTCAAAGAAGAATTTACAATGATAGCCTTGAATTGAAAGTATTACCAAACCAAGACCGTTTGCATATCAAAAATGCAAGAGAAGATTTTTACAAATTAGCTCAAGACCTTTCTAACTCGAATCCAGACAAGAAGTCTGTTCCATTGGGAAAGTCTACCGCAAAGTTTATCAGCTTTGATTATATAGCACAAAATAATAGCTGGCATTTAGTTCCAGCGAATTCGGCGAAGGTAACGACTGGTTATCGTTACGATACGCGTTTAATAAGCAATTATTTAACGGTTAAAGGTCCGCCTCCGAAAATGATTGCTTAATTTTTAGCAACAGCCTTATGCGTAAGCAATGCTGTTGCATCATGTATTTGTATTATGTACAGATACAATTTTCGTATTTACTATCAACCGATTTCAATGAACAAATTATTTACTGTATTGCTACTAGCAATGACGATGATTGCTTGTAACCAATCCATTGACTATAAAAAAATTACCAGTAACCCAGACTTATATGCCTACACAGTGCATGAATTAAATCAGGTGGTGATGGGTAATAATTTTAGTCCAATCGTTGCATCCAGAAACTATGCATATGCAGCCATTGCAGGCTATGAAGTGGTCGCAGCAGGTGATCCAACAAATTACCAAAGTCTAGCTGGACAATTAAAGGGTTTAACAGCATTGCCTAAACCAAAAGACACTGCGAATATTGACTTTCCATATGCAGCATTGGTTGCGTATGCTACAGTGGGCCAAGCAGTGACTTTTCCTGAAGGTAGCATGCAGGACTATACAGATAGTTTAAGAAAATTGGTAAAGCAAAACGGTATGTCTAGTAAGATGATTGAATCATCTGAAGCATTTGCAAAAGAAGTAAGTACATCTATTATTGCTTGGAGTAAAAAAGACAATTATGCGCAAACAAGAAGCGCTGAAAGATATACCGTAAAAGATTCTCCAGGACGTTGGGTGCCCACACCACCTATGTATGCCTCTGCAGCAGAGCCACATTGGGCGGAGATTAGAACAATGGCCATTGATAGTGCCAGTCAGTTTAGACCCTTACCACCACCTGCTTTTAATGTAACAGATAAAAACAGTGAATATTATAATCATTTAATGATGGTAAAAAATGCAGGGGATAGTTTAACAGAGGAACAAAAACATATTGCTAATTTCTGGGATGACAATCCATTTAAAGTGAATGTAACAGGACATGCCATGTTTAGTACAAAAAAGTTTTCTCCTCCAGGGCATTGGATGAGTATTGTAGGGATCGCTAATAAAACAGCAAAGACAGATTTTAATAATGCTGTATATGCATACGCTAAAACGGCTATTGCCCTATTTGACGCTTTCATTCACACATGGGATGCAAAATATACCTACAAGACAGTTCGTCCCGAGACGGTGATCAATAAATACATCGATCCAAATTGGAGACCACTTTTACAAACACCGGCATTCCCTGAATATACTTGCGGACACTCAACCGTATCATCTGCCGCAGCAGAGGCCTTAACAAGTGTTTTTGGCGACAATTTTGCTTATACAGACTCTACTGAATTAGAATTTGGTATTGAAAACAGAAGCTTTAAGTCCTTCAGACATGCAGCAGAGGAAAACAATTGGGCGCGCTTTTACGGGGGTATCCACTTTCACAATTCTTGTATCACAAGTACAGAAAAAGGGCAGGCTTTAGGAAACTATATTGTTTCCAAATTAAAAATGAAAAATTAAGTTCAAGTCAATTGAAACACTAATTAACTAACACATGAAAAAATCAATCATATTATTGGCATTAGTATGCCTTGGATTTATCAATCAATCAAATGCACAAGGTTGTGTAGCCATAAGAACAGTTGGCGGCTTATGTACTATGGAACATGCAGGCATGCATCAAGAAGACAGTTCAAAATGGACCTTAAATATTAATTATAGGTACTTTACTTCTTACAAACATTTTAATGGTAGAGACGAGCAAAAATTTAGAGTTGAAGAAGGCTCGGAAGTAATTAATTATACGAGTGCAATGGACTTTGCTTTAATAAGAAACATCAATAAAAAATGGATGGTAGGCATTAGTATTCCACTTGTTAATTATGAGCGTACGTCTAAATATGAACATTTAGGTAATACAAGCCCTTATCGTTTTGCAACATCAGCAAGAGGATTAGGTGATATTCGTCTTGCAGCCTATAGATGGTTGATTGCACCTGATGCCAATAAAAAAGGCAATTTAATGGCAGGACTAGGTATTAAATTACCAACTGGTAATTATAAGGCACAGGATGAATTTCAATTCGCAACCAACGCGCGAAGAATGGGTTATGTAGACCAGTCTATTCAACCAGGTGATGGGGGATTTGGGGTTACTGTAGAATTAAATGGATTTAGACAAATTAATACAACTTGGAGTGCATATGCCAATGCCTTTTATTTATTGAATCCTAGAGATAACAATGGTGTAAGTACAGCAAGAGGTGGTACCCCTTCTGCAACTGCCATTAAGTATACATCGAATGTGATGAGTGTGGCAGATCAATACATGGTTCGATCTGGATTTAATTATAGCAAACAAGCTTGGGCTTATTCATTAGGTTTAAGGTATGAGTGTATTCCAACTTATGACTTGATTGGGAAAAGCACAGGATTTAGAAGACCGGGTAATATTTTATCTGCTGAGCCAGGTGTAACCTATATGTATAAAAAATATAATTTTTTCCTATACACTCCAGTGGCTTTAAGACGTGAAAGACCTCAGAGCTATCCAGATATTGTACGAACTAATCTTACAGGTGTTTTTGCAAGAGGAGATGCTGCATTTGCAGACTATAGTATTAATCTAGGAATGAGTTTCAGGTTTTAATGAGTGACTTCCATTATAGCGAACTGATAAGCGCCTAATACAAAATATTCGTTGTCATTACCAATATGATGCGTAAGGCCAGTCCAATGATCTTTTAATTGTGCTGGCCTTATGCCATGTTCTTTAAAAGTGTACCAAGTCACATAAGCATCGCTTGCTTGATAATTAAATAAACAGAATAACTTTTTGTCTTCAAAAGAACGGATGAATCCAGCCATATGAATATTATGCGGTGTCATCCAAGTAATATTTTTCAAATCGCTCAATATGGGCAATGCTTTTCTAATTTGAATCAATTGCTTTGTTGCATTAAAGATGCGGTATTCCACACTGCCTTTCTTTTTCCTTTGTTCATTTTTATTCCAATCGATCATAGGACGATGCATCCACCTGTTGTCATAGCTTTTGCCAGGGTCATTTAAATAACTATAGTCATTGGTATAGGCCATCTCGTCTCCGTAATACAACATAGGGATACCACCCATGAACATGGAATGTGCTTGCATTAAAATAATTTTCCTCAATGCATTTTCAATTTCACCTGCATTGTTCCATTCCAATGCTTTTTCCAATCCGCATAGCGAAGCTAGGGATCCACTAATACGTGCATCGTTTGTTTTTGGATTGACAGAAAATAAAGCACCTGCAGCAACTGATCCATCATGACTGCCTGAATAATAATTTTTTAAATAGGTTCTATGATGATAAGGATCAAAGCCAACGCTTGCAATGATCTCGTCGTCGTAACCAAGTCCAATATCATCATGGCATCTTGTGTAGGAGATCCAAGTACAACCATATGGTTTTTGTAAGATATCATGTTGCGCCGTTAGCATGATTTTTGTATCACCAGTAGCAAGCGCATCCCATTGCAATGCCATTTGTGTGGCATTATAAGCGACATCACATTCGTTTGCAGTGTAGTTATCTGTGCCAAAATATTTGATAATTTCTTTAGGGGCTACAATGGCCTCGCCTAATAAAGCCATACCTGGACTTGTTACTTGCGTACATTGCTTGATGAGTCTAAGTAAAGTATGTGCTTTAGGTAAATTTTGACAGCCAGTACCAATCTCCTTCCAAATAAATGCAGGTGCGTCTATGCGTAAAATATCTACGCCTAAGTTCGCGTAAAATAAAATCGTATCCATCATTGCCACCAACACATTTGGGTTGCTAAAATTTAAATCCCATTGATAATGATGAAATACGGTCATCACCCATTTATTCAATTCAGGCACATAGGTGAAACTACCCGGGGAAGATTCAGGGAAAATTTCAGGCATGGTTTGATCTAGCTGATCTGGTATGCCACGATGGTCGTAAAAATAAAAGAAATCTTGGTAATAAGGATCTCCAGCCTTTGCTTTCTTTGCCCACTCGTGGTGGTGAGAGGTATGATTTAAAACAATGTCCAACATTAAATACATATTGGATGCATTCATGTCTGCGATTAGATTTTCTACATCCTGCAAATTGCCAAATCTGCTTGCTACTTTTCTAAAATCCGATACCGCATAACCTCCATCACTCTCTCCCTCCGGACTTTCAAAGATGGGCATTAAGTGTAAAAAATTAATGCCTAGTTCTTTAAAGTAAGGTAACTTTTTTTGCAGTCCTTGAATGTTTTCACTGAATCGGTCCACATACAAACTCATCCCAGTAATTTCATTGCTCAAGTACCAATGGCCTAGCTTGGATTTTTCTGCATCTTTTTCTAATAAGACTTTGGATCTTTCTTTGTATTGCTGAATGAGTGTAATTAAAAGGCCTTCGAATGCTTCATTCCTTTTTGGATGCCATGCATAGACCTCATCAAATAAATTTTCGATTGCACCTATATGCGCTAAAAATTGTTGACTAAAAGCCTTATCCTTTTTTGTTGTGTCAACTTTGTATTTCGATAACAGGTCCGAACCAAATTGATGTAATGGGGTCATTTTCACAGTGCACTTGCAATTTAGGAATTGAAAATAGAATTGTTTAAATGTTTAAATGCTTCCATAGCGCCCATGTATTCACATGTTCTTGCGCCGGCTTTATTGGCATTTGCAATCATAATGCGCCATGATTCAATCGGCAGGGTTGGTAAAGCATTTGGTGTAGTTCCAAGCAATTGGTACAAAACCGCACCCACAAAAGCATCTCCTGCCCCGGTCGCATCTATAGCAGTAATTGGAATACTTGCAATAATTTCAGTGCCATTGCTAGTGGATAGCAAAGTGCCTTCTTTGCCAAGTGTAATAGCAAACACGGCATTTGTTTTTGTTCTTAATACAGCCGCTGCAGCATCCACCGTATCAAGTCCAGTAATTAATAGGGCTTCTTCGTCACTTAGTTTAAAGAAATCACATGCGGCAATATAATGCCAGGACTGTGTGATAAAACTTGAAGTATTATTTGGGAATAATAAATGTCGATAGTTTGGATCAAAACTAATTAAAGCACCGGCTTCTTTTGCTTTATTCAATAAATCGATATAGGTTGCTTGTAATGGTCCAGGTAAAAATCCTGTTGCAGATCCAAAATGCACAATATCGTATTCCTTTAAATTCAAACCTGCTAAATCAGCCATGGACAATTGTCCATCGGCACCTCTATTAAAATAAAAATCGCGTTCTCCGTCTTCCATTAAAGAAACAAATGCAAAAGTGGTAAATGCATTGGGGTCTTGAATGACCCATTTTGTATTCACACCCATCTCACTCATTAAATCAATCAAGTGTTGACCAAAAGGATCCTTGCCCACTTTTGCAGCCATGTCTACTTGACCACCCAGTGCAGCAATAGCAGCTGCTACATTCGCTGGAGCGCCACCTGCTTTTTTTAAAAAATTCTGACCATCCGATAGTCGACTGCCTCTGTCAGTACAAATCATATCTATCAAGGCCTCTCCAATACACAATACTTTCATATCCTTTTAATTTAGATCAATGCAATTGATTCTTAAAATAGTTACTTCCCTCTATCTTTAACAACTAAGCATCTTTGTATTCTTTATTGCTTGAACTTTGAATGAACAAAGTAGCAACTGCTGCAAGCAATAATAAGACGCCCGCAAAGCTAATGGCTTTCCCTGGGTCATTGTTTAAGAAATGTTTTAAGATATAACCAAAGCTTAGATTTTGAATCAACATTGGAATGACTATCATCATGTTGATGATACCCATATACACGCCATACTTTTCTTTTGGAATTTTATCCACTACTAATAAATAAGGAATACCCATCATACTTGCCCAAGCCACACCAAATCCTGCCATAGGGACAAATAATAAATTTTTATCTGTGATATGCGGGAATACCAATAAGCCAAGAGCTGCCATGATCAAGCAGATAACATGAATCATTTTTGGACTTATTTTTTTCGCCAACCAAAGTAAAAAAAAGGCACTTACAAAAGTGATGATATTATACCAACCATTCACCAATCCTGTCCAACCCACTGCTTCGTCATAAGCTGGATTGTTTTGGTAGACTGTTGTGTTCCAAACAGATTTTGCAATACTTTTTGATGCGTTTTGCCAATAACAAAAAAGCGCATACCATTGAAACAAGTAGACCAATGCTAATTGCCACATCACTTTAGGCATATTGCCAATGGCATTACCAATTTCTTTGAAAGGCGTAAATACATTTATTTTTTCCGCCTTCAAGGCGATTAATTCTTCCTCTGTAGGTGGGATCTCAGGTGTTTTAAATACGGACCAGCCAACGGTTACAATAGAACAAATACTTCCTAGAAAAAAGGAGGCATATACCCAATAAGGTAAACTGCCATAGGTTCCTAGTATATTTTTCTGAAAAACAAACAAAGAAATATTCGCTAAAGTGATCCCCAAACCTGTAAAAAAACTTTGTGTTAAAAAGCCAGAAGCATGTTGTTCACTTGGTAATTTATCTGCAATAAATGCACGATAAGGTTCCATGGCAGTATTGTTAGCGGCATCTAATACCCACAACAATCCAACCGCCATCCACAAGGCACTGCTAAATGGATATAAGAACAAACAGATACTACATAATAAAGCACCTATTAAAAAATAAGGCTTACGTCTTCCAAATCTTGGCGACCAAGTTTTATCACTCATTGCACCAATGATGGGTTGAATGAGTAAGCCTGTCATCGGGCCAGCTAAGTTAAGCATGGGAATTTGGTCCGGACTTGCACCTAACATATCATAAATAGGATTCACAGCAGATTGTTGTAATCCAAAACTGTATTGGATTCCTAAGAAACCAACATTCATGTTGATGATCTGCGAAAAAGATAACCTTGGTTTAAAAGACATAATTTGTTATTTAAGCAATGCGTTCTTTAAATATAGTGATTTTGTCATTTTTACTAACAATTGTTGTTATATAATCCCTCTTTTTTTTAGCTATTTTTCCAGCGCAAACCTTTGCGCTTTGTATCTTTGCGATCTATCCCTACTTTTAGCATATGTCTATTCAAATTCAATTTCAAAAATCTCAAGTCATACAAGGCCTTCGATATCATTTTATCAAGCAATCCGAAATCAAGGGTTTATTGTTAATTGTAAATGTCTATGCCATCATTACTGCGGTATTATTGTTTTATAAAAAAATCAGGCCCGAGCTTTTCCTTGTTGGGTCATTGTTATGGATTGTACTCATGGTGTTTTTTTGGTTTTTATTACCTTGGTTATTTTACAGAAAAACCAGCATGTTTAAACAAGACTGGCAATTTCAGTTTAACAGCACTGGTGCCAGTTTGGAATCAGATTCTGGAAGCGCAGCATGGGCCTGGACAGATGTGACTCGATTTTTTGAAAGTCCTTTATTTTTTCATGTCTATTTTGCGCCAAAATCCTTTTTCATCCTACCTAAAGCCCATTTTAGCTACGAAGACCAGCAATTAATAAGGGGCTATTTCAATAAAAGTTAGCAATTGTTAGCATTTTAAGCAGTTTTTAGCCTCAAAATGGCCTCAAAAAAGCAGTATTCCCCTAAGATTGTCAAATGTGAAAACAAAAAAGTAAATAAACGGCTAGTATTTTAACAAAAAGTATATTTTTGCCGCGTAAACAAAAACTTTTTACAATGTCAGACATCGCAATTAGAGTTAAAAAAATTATCGTTGACAAATTAGGCGTAGATGAAGCAGAAGTTACTAATGAGGCTTCATTCACAAATGATTTGGGCGCGGATTCTTTAGACACAGTGGAATTAATCATGGAATTCGAAAAAGAGTTCAATATTTCTATTCCAGACGAACAAGCAGAAACAATTACTACTGTTGGTCAAGCTGTTGCTTATTTAGAAGAGCACGCAAAATAATATTGTATTATTTTATAAGCTGAAACTTCGGCATATTTAATCCGCCTTTTTGAGCCTTGCTTTAAAGGCGGATTTTTATTTTAAAAATAGTCATATGCAAACTAAACGTATTGTAGTTACAGGAATAGGTGCCCTTACACCCATAGGGAATAATGTAGAAACGTATTGGAATAATTTAATCAATGGCGTTTCTGGTGCGGACATGATTACGCAATTTGATGCGTCTAAGTTTAAGACAAGATTTGCATGTGAAATAAAAGGTTTTGATCCAACTGAATTTATGGATCGCAAGGAAGCTAGAAAACTAGATCGTTTTGCACAGATTGCTTTGGTAGCAAGTGATCAAGCGGTTTTAGATGCGGGCATTACCAAAGACAATGTAGACCACGATAGAGTGGGTGTTATTTTTGCAAGTGGTATTGGTGGCTTAACAACCTTTACAGAAGAGGTGACTAATTTTGTGCATGGGGATGGTACGCCAAGGTTCAATCCTTTTTTTATTCCAAAAATGATTTTAGATATTGCTGCAGGACAAATCTCTATGAAGCACGGATTTAGAGGTCCCAACTATGCAGTAGTGAGTGCTTGTGCATCTAGTACAAACGCGATTATTTCAGCGATGGATAATTTAAAATTAGGCAAAGCAGATATTATTATTACTGGTGGATCTGAATCAGTAATAGGTATTGCGGGTATGGGTGGATTCAATGCGATGAAAGCGATGAGTGAGCGCAATGACGATCCAAAAACTGCAAGCCGTCCTTACGATAAAGACCGTGATGGTTTTATCATGGGGGAAGCAAGTGGTGTTTTAGTATTAGAAGAATTAGAGCATGCGATTCGTCGTGGTGCAAAAATATATTGTGAAGTAGTAGGTGGAGGCGCCACAGCGGATGCCTATCATTTGACTGCTCCACACCCAGAGGGATTGGGCGCAAGAAATGTGATGAATGCTGCATTGAAAGATGCAGGGATGCAGGCCAATGAGATTGACTATATCAATACCCATGGCACTTCTACGCCTTTAGGGGATATTGCAGAATCAAAAGCCATCACAGAAGTGTTTGGAGAGCATGCCTATCATTTAAATATTAGCTCTACCAAGTCTATGACAGGTCATTGCTTAGGTGCGGCAGGTGTGATTGAGGCGATTGCTTGTATTCAATCAGTGATACACGATATCATCCCTCCAACCATCAATCATTTTACAGATGATCCAGATTTAGATTCCCGTTTAAATTTCACTTTTAACAAAGCAGAAAAGCGCGTTGTCAATGCCGCTTTGAGTAATACATTTGGATTTGGTGGACACAATGCTTGTGTGATTGTTAAGAAATACAAAGCTTAACTAAGCCTAAGATGAAGCGCTTATACCAACTTATTTTTTCTTTCAGAAAATCTGAATTTGAAAAAAGCGTGTACATGTTAATTGGGTATCAAACAACTAAAATGGTGTTATTTCACACCGCATTCAACCATCGATCTTTAAAAGAAAATCCATCAGAGAACAATGAAAGGATGGAGTTTTTAGGTGATGCCATAATAAGTTCAGTCGTGGCTGAATACCTCTTTAAAAAATATCCCTACAAGGGCGAAGGTTTTTTAACTGAGATGCGCAGTAAGATGGTGAACAGGCAGCAATTGAATCATATTGCCATTCAAATGGGGTTAAAAAAAATGACCCGTTTTAATAAATTAGATGGCGGATTAAAGAGTAGTCAAATTTTTGGTAATACTCTAGAAGCCTTAGTGGGCGCTATCTATCTAGACAAGCAATATAATTTTACAAAAAAATGGATCATCGAAAAAATGATTCAACCCTATTTGTTTATGGACGAATTAGAACAAATAGATATCAATATAAAAAATAAAATTATTGGCTGGGCTTTGAAGCAAGGCAAACAAATTGACTTTGTTTTAGCAGACGAACAATTAGAAGGAAGAAGAAGATTGTTTACCATCAATATTGTGATAGATGGAGAAGTCATTACTTCTCAAAAAGGATTTACAAAAAAAGACGCCAGTCAAATTGCAGCCCAAAAAGCGATAGAGATTTTACAAATTACGTAGGCAAATTATAAAGGCACTTTATTTTTTAGATTGGCATATTTCAATCAAGACACCACCTGCATCTTTTGGATGCACAAAGCAAACCAATTTATTATCAGCACCCATTTTAGGCGCCTCATTGAGCAAGGTGAATCCTTCTTTTTTCAATCTTTCCATTTCTGCAAGAATATCTGGCACTTCAAAAGCAATATGGTGTAATCCTCCCCCTTTTTTAGCAATGAATTTTGCTATGGGGCCATTCGGGTCTAAGCTTTCTAATAATTCTATTTTAGCCCCATTTTGTAAAAAAAACGCCGTATCCACCGCCTCGCTGCCAACTTGTTCCGTTTTATAGCAGGAAACGCCAAGAAGGCGTTCATACAAAGGAATACTTGTTTTTAAGTGATTCACTGCAATGCCAATATGGTCCAGCTTATAATCCATCTTTGCTTGTTTTACGAATTGGGAAAAAATTGCCACCTAAAGCTAACGAAATCCTACATATTGATGTTCAATCTCTAACTTTGTGCTCTTAGACAAATATAAAACAGAACTATGTTAAAATTACCAATTTACCTTGACCATAATTCAACTACCCCAATGGATCCTAGGGTTTTGGAGGCAATGATTCCTTATTTCACTGAAAATTTCGGAAACGCTGCAAGTAGGAACCATTCTTTCGGATGGCATGCAGAGGAGGCAGTAGATTATGCACGCGAGCAAATTGCTCAACTAATAGGTGCAGACCCAAAGGAAATCATTTTTACTTCTGGTGCAACCGAAGGCAATAACCTAGGCATCAAAGGGGTATATGAAATGTATGCAAGCAAGGGTAATCATATTATCACTTGCACGACCGAACACAAAGCGGTTTTGGATACTTGCAAGCATTTAGAGAAATTGGGTGCAGAAGTAACTTATTTAGAGGTACAACCTGACGGATTAATAGACTTAAAAGCATTAGAAGCTGCAATGAGACCAACCACTATTTTAGTGGCGATCATGTATGCAAATAACGAGATTGGTGTAATACAACCTGTAAAGGAAATCAGTGCAATTGCAAAAAAGCATGGCGCTTTATACTTTTCAGATGCAGTACAAGCAGTAGGAAAAATTCCTGTGGATGTGATTGCAGACGGAATAGATATCATGTCCTTTACTGCACATAAAATGTATGGTCCTAAAGGTGTAGGTGCATTGTATGTTCGTCGTAAAAATCCACGCGTAAAAGTTACAGCTCAAATAGATGGCGGTGGCCACGAAAGAGGCATGCGCAGTGGTACTTTGAACGTGCCTGGTATTGTAGGCTTTGGTAAAGCTGCAGAAATAGCAAGGTTAGATATGGCTGGCGATACAGAAAGAATTTCTAAATTAAGAGATAAATTAGAAAATGCATTGAAGGTAATCGACGAGACTTATGTGAATGGAAACCCAGCACATCGTTTACCACATGTAAGCAATATTTCTTTCAAATACGTAGAAGGTGAAGGCTTGATGATGGGCTTTAACAAAGACATCGCATTGTCTTCTGGTTCAGCTTGTACTTCGGCTTCATTAGAACCTAGTTATGTATTGAAGGCTTTAGGCTTAGGAGACGACTTAGCACATAGCTCATTGCGTTTTGGCTTAGGAAGATATACTACAGAAGAGCAAATCGATTTTACAATCAAAGCAGTAACAGACACTGTATTGAAATTAAGAGAGATGAGTCCTTTGTGGGAAATGTATAAAGAAGGAATCGATATCGATGCCATTCAATGGGCACATCATTAATACTAACAATTAATTGGGACCAAGTCTCATTTTTGAAAATATATAAAATAAAAAAACATGGCATACTCAGATAAAGTAATCGATCATTATTCTAATCCTAAAAATGTAGGAACTTTAGATAAAGGATCAAAAACAGTTGGTACAGGTTTAGTAGGCGCACCAGAATGTGGTGACGTAATGCGTTTACAAATTCAAGTAGACGATGCTACTGGCATCATCACTGACGCAAAATTCAAAACATTTGGTTGTGGTTCTGCAATCGCTTCTTCTTCTTTAGCTACAGAGTGGTTAAAGGGAAAATCTGTTGACGAAGCAGTTAAAATCGACAACATGGATTTAGTGGAAGAGTTAAACTTGCCTCCAGTTAAAATTCACTGTTCAGTTTTAGCAGAAGATGCAATCAAAGCAGCAATCAATGACTACCGTTCAAAGAATGGTTTAGAGCAGTTAGTATTCGAAGAGCGTATTCACTAATTCATTACATGAGCGAAGTTTTAGAAAATACAATTTACGTGAGTGAAAAAGCAAAGGCAAAAGTAAAACAACTGATGCTGGATGCTGGTGTCACCGATGACCCTAGTTATTTTTTAAGAGTAGGTGTTGTGGGCGGTGGCTGTTCTGGATTGAGCTATAAGCTAGATTTTGACAATGAAATCAAGCCCATGGATCAAGTCTTTGAAGACAATGGCGTGAAGATTGTTACAGATTTAAAAAGCTTTTTATATTTAGTCAATACCGAATTAGAATTCTCAGATGGATTGAATGGAAAAGGTTTCTATTTTAACAATCCCAATGCAAGTAGAAGTTGTGGGTGTGGAGAGAGCTTCGCGGTGTAACTTTTTAGTTTTCGAAATACTACAAAAATCAACGATTTATATAAAATGCCTCAGTAAAACTGGGGCATTTTTTTGTAGCTTTGGATCATGTGGGCAATATGTAAAAAAGAGTGGGCGCATTATTTTGGTAGCCTTTCCGGCTACCTGATCATCAGTTTTTATTTACTGGTGAACGGCTTATTGTTATTTGTCCTCCCTAAT
>JBILCS010000108.1:0-3913 GCA_044353005.1 Sediminibacterium sp.
TTGTTAAATCAGCTGCTTCTTCTTGACAATGAGAACAGTCTGGGCTAAATATGATGATACAAGTGTATTTAGTTTTTGGAATCTGTGTATTGCTGAAAGATTTCCCTGTGGTCAAATTAAGGGTGAATTTTGGAATGTTTTTGTCTTTTAAGAAAGGGGCATTCGGGTCAATATTTGCTTGAGCAGACAAAGTCATTGAAGCAAATAAGCTTAACATGAACACACTTAATAGGGTCGTTACTTTTTTCATAGTTTATTTTTTTTGTGCCATCATTCGCATGGCTTTTGCGTCTTGTAAAAATCCAGAAGCGAAGATAAAATCATTCAATAATTTATTTTGACTAAATATGATATCTTGATTACTGCCTTCCCATTCTTTTTTTCCTTTATTTAGATAGATGATATATTCCCCAATTTCCATTACACTATTCATGTCATGGGTGACAACAAGGGTGGTAATATTGAACTCTTTTGTCAATTCTTGAATCAATTGATCTATGACAAGAGATGTTTGAGGATCTAAACCTGAATTTGGTTCGTCACAGAATAAATATTTTGGTTCTAATACCAGTGCTCGAGCTAGACCCACACGCTTTTTCATCCCACCACTTATTTCTGCTGGAAATTTTTCATTCACTCCAGTTAATTGAACACGTGCTAAAATTTGATTGACTTTCACTAATTTTTCAGCCTCCGTTAAATCACTAAACATATCTAAAGGAAATTTGACATTCTCTTGGATAGTCATAGAGTCAAATAAGGCATTGCCTTGGAATAACATACCAATGCTATTTCTTAATGTCTTTTTTTCCTTTTTGGTTAATGTAGCAAAATCATCCTGATCAAACATAATTTTACCCTGATCTGCTTGTATTAAATCCACAATACATTTTATTAAAACGGTTTTACCACTACCGCTTGCGCCAATAATTAAATTGCAAATACCTGGTTTAAACTGGGCACTCACATCGTCGATAATTACTTTATCGCCAAAGGCTTTGTAGATATGTTGAATTTCTATCATTGGGTTATAAAGGTACTTGTAAAGATAATAGATCTTCAAACTGATCTGCTCTACTTATGAGTTTTACTACTCCTTTTTGATATAAAACTTGTGCTGGTTTGAATCTTGCATTGTAATTGCTGGCCATTTCATAACCATAAGCACCTGCGTTGTAAAAAACCAATAAATCACCTTCTGCTATCTCAGGAATAGCCCTGTCCCAAGCAAAAGTATCTGTTTCGCAAATATTACCTACCACGGCATATTGCTTTAGTGGATTATTTGGACTAGTGATATTATCTATGTGATGGTATGCATCATAAAACATAGGACGAATTAAATGATTTAGTCCTGAGTTCAAACCTGCAAAACTAATCTCACCAGAAGTTTTTAAGACATTGACTTTGGCAATAAAAAATCCTGCTTCGCTGACCATATATTTACCGGGCTCAAACCATGCGGTAAATTGTCGTCCGAATTTCTCTGATAGCTGCTTCATCACCTTATTTACCTCCACACCTAATTGGGCCATATCGGTACCCTGTTCACCTGGCGCATAAGGCACTTTAAATCCACCCCCAAAATCCAATACGTTTACCGTAGGAAAATGAGGAAGTAGGGTATCAAATACCTCGGCAGATTTCATAAAAACCGCTACATCTTTTATTTCACTTCCAGTATGAATATGTAAAGCATGAATATGGATCTTGTATTTTTCTTGGATCAATTTTAATGCATCCAATTGGGTGAGTGGGATACCAAATTTACTTTTAACGTGCCCAGTAGATATTTTTAAATTACCTCCTGCCATGACATCGGGTCTAACGCGCACCCCTATGGCTTTTGTTCCGCCAAATGTTTGACCAAATTTTTCTAAATTAGATAAGCTGTCAATATTCACATTCACGCCTAATTCAACAGCAGTGCTTATTTCATCAAATCCAACACTGTTACTTGTGTATAAAATATTGTTTGGTAAAAATCCTACATGCAAAGCCAATTTAACTTCATTGATTGAGCTACAATCAATATTGCAACCCATGTCCTTGATTACTTTTAAAATATGAATATTGGTTAAAGCCTTACATGCATAAAAAAATTTTGTTTGAGTGGACTCAAACTGCGTGCATAAATCCTGGTATTGTTGTTCAATTTTTTCTGCGTGGTACACATACAACGGTGTCCCAAATTTTTCTGCTGCAGCATTTAAAGTATTGTAAGAAAGACTTGCGTTCATGCTATAAAGATACGGCCAGAACTAGGTTCTGGCCGTATCTTAGTTCAATATTTTTATGAAAAATCCATGAATGGGAAAGCGTATACTTATGCTACTGGACTTTCTGGAGTATCATCTTCTTCGGTATTTGGAGTTTCTGTCTGCTCAAAAACGCTATTGTCTGTAAAGTCTTCTGGCTTAATCACAGTCGCTTCTACAATTTGTTCTGCTAATACTTCTTTAATCTTTGGTAAATCTTCTGTTGAGTTGATGCCAAAATAGTCCATAAAGTTTCTAGAAGTAGAATAGATCAATGGCTTGCCCGGAAGCATTTCATTACGACCACTAATCACAATCAATTCCTTTTCTAATAATTTCTGCATCGAATAATCACTGTTCACACCTCTAATGGCTTCCACTTCACCCTTAGTAATAGGTTGCTTGTAAGCAATGATGGCTAAGGATTCCAATGCAGCGTTGGATAAACGCTTCAAAAATTTATCACCGTTCAATTGTGCAATAGTAGAGTGGAAAGTAGGCTTGGTTAAAAACTGCCATCCGCCTCCGCTTTGCTTTAATTCAAAAGGGTAGTATTCGGTACTGTATTTTTCTTGGATACCTTCTAACGCAGCTTCAACTTGCTCAAGCGAAATACGCTCTTCTAAGAATCCAAAAGCAGTATTGATTAATTCGGTGATATCATTTGCATTCAATGCTTTATCACTTGCAAAAACCAAGGCTTCGATATGCGGAATGATTTGACTTATTTCCATAATACTTTTGCTTATCCGTTTAATGCAGCTGCACCACTTACGATCTCTGTTAATTCAGTCGTAATGGCCGCTTGTCTTGCACGGTTATAAGATATTTTCAATGATTTCAACAATTCGTTGGCGTTTTCACTTGCTTTATCCATCGCGGTCATTCTAGCGCCATGCTCACTTGCATTGGCATCCAAAACAGCTTTGAATAATTGGGTGTTCAATATTTTAGGCATCAATTCTGCCACTAAAGCTTCCTTTTGTGGTTCAAAAATGAAATCTGTTTTTTTAGCATTTGCTTTCTTTTCCATTTTTGGAATAGGCAAGAAAGGCTCTGATTTAAATTCTTGTGTTGCTGCGTTTTTAAATTCGCTATACACAATCTCAATGGCGTCAAACTCTTTATTTTCAAAAGCTTTCATCGCAGCTTTCGCAGCAGCTTGAACAGTCTCGAATTTTAAATTTAAAAAGATATCTTTAAAATCGGCATTCGTTTTAAATCCTAATTTACTTAAACTTTCATATCCTTTTTTACCAATGTTCCAGATGGTTATATTTTGCGTTGGATATTTTTCGGCAATCGTAGCGCGCGTCATTTTTACCAAATTGGCATTGTATCCACCACAAAGTCCACGATCAGAAGTTACGACAATAAACAACACATTGTTCAAGGTACGTTGATCTGCTAGCGCCAAATTCATATCTCCCTCTAAGCTACTAATGATATTGCTTAGCATATCTTGAAGTTTACGAGCGTAAGGTCTCATTTGGGTAATGGCGTCTTGTGCACGACGTAATTTGGCAGCACTCACCATTTTCATTGCTTTGGTGATTTGCTGTGTACTTTGGGTACTTTTAATTCTACTTCTAACTTCCTTTAATTGTCCAGCCATAGTGCTTATTTATTAGGCGAGCAAAGGTATCATTTTTTAG
>JBILCS010000010.1:0-35465 GCA_044353005.1 Sediminibacterium sp.
TAGAGCAGCGGTAGCTCGTCGGGCTCATAACCCGAAGGTCGGAGGTTCGATCCCTTCCCTCGCAACATCTAATCCCGCTCCCGATTCCTATCGAGAGCGGATTTTTTTTGTCGTAAGTTTGTATTATTAAAGAAAAGGAATGAAAGTCGGTTTTGTGAACATATTTGGTAAGCCTAATGCAGGAAAGAGCACTTTACTGAACGCCATTATGGGCGAGAAGATGGCTATTGTATCCTCCAAGGTCCAAACCACAAGACATAGAATCAAAGCCTTTTTAAACAAGGAAGACGAGTATCAAATCATTTTTTCGGATACGCCAGGGATCATTGATCCTAAGTATAAGTTACATGAGAAGATGATGGGGGCAGTCAAATCTGCTTTGGAAGATGCGGATTTGGGGCTTTTAATGGTGGATGTAAGGGATGATTTTGACGAAATAGACGCCATGTTTACTGCATTGAGGCTTAAAGTGCCATGTATTGTGGTCATGAATAAGTCGGATTTAGCAGAAGGTGGCAGGGTAAAAGAGGCAAATGCCTTTTTTAGTGCAAAGCCTTATTGTTCTAAGATCATTTCTATTAGCGCGTTGAATAACAGTGATATAGACAGGTTGTTGAAAGTTATTTTACAATTGATTCCAGAAGGCGGGCATCCTTTTTTTGACCAGTCGGACTTGAGTGATTTGCCTACTAAGTTCTTTGTAAGTGAAATTATAAGGGAGAAGATTTACCAGTTGTTTGGGGAAGAAATTCCATACCATACTGCCGTTTTGGTGAATTCATTTAAGGAGCAACCCTTATTGGTGAAGATTCAGGCAGATATAGTGGTGAATAGAGAATCACAAAAAGCGATTATTATTGGGGAGAAGGGTAAGTTGATCAAGGAGATTGGCACATTGGCGAGAAAGGATATTGAGGCTTTTATAGGTTCCAAGGTCTACTTGGAGTTACTAGTAAAAGTGAAGCCTAAGTGGAGAGACAATGAGTTGAAGTTGAAAGAATTTGGATACCAGTAGTATTTTATTATTAATAACATAAGTTATTGATATATAGTATTTTAAGATAGTTTATTTGATTATTAAATTTAAGTTTTATGAGTTTTACAGTCGCTATAGTAGGAAGGCCCAATGTAGGGAAAAGCACGCTGTTCAATCGCTTTTTAGAAGAGCGTAAGGCCATTGTAGATGATATAAGTGGTGTAACCAGAGACCGTCAATATGGTGTGACAGAATGGAATGGTAAAAATTTCAATGTAATTGATACAGGTGGTTTTGTGCCTGATTCAAGTGATATGTTTGAGACGGAAATTAGAAAGCAAGTAAGAATTGCCATTGATGAAGCCAACTGTATCATCTTTATGGTGGACGCGGCAGTAGGTATGACCGATTTAGATGCAGCCATGGCAGATATGTTAAGAAGAACAACTAAACCAGTATTAGTGGTTGCCAATAAGGTGGACAATTCAAATAGGGCATTAGATGCAACTGAGTTCTATAGCATGGGTTTTGAGCACAACTATTTTGTAAGTTCTATTTCTGGAAGTGGCAATGGAGATTTATTGGATGCGGTGACTAGTTTTATTACAGAAGTGCAACCAACAGATGAGGAATTGGAAGCAGCAGACAATGTGCCTAAAATTGCCATTATTGGCCAACCAAATGTGGGCAAGTCATCCTTACTAAATGCATTTATAGGTCAAGAAAGAACCATTGTGAGTGATATTGCTGGAACTACTAGGGATACCATCCATACGCATTATAATATGTTCCAAAAGGAGTTTATCTTGATTGATACTGCCGGAATTAGAAGAAAGAATAAGGAAAAAGACGATCTAGAGTTCTATTCTGTGATTCGTGCGATTAAAGCAATGGATGAAGCAGATGTATGTTTAATGGTGATAGACGCTGTAAAGGGTATCACAGCGCAGGATCTAAGTATATTTAGCCTTGCTGCTAAAAAGGGTAAGGGCATTGTGTTTTTAGTGAATAAATGGGATTTAGTGCCAAAGGAAACCAATACGGCTCGAGACTACGAAAAAAGGCTAAAAGACAAACTGGCACCTTTTACAGATGTGCCGATCCTATTTATTTCAGCCGTAGAAAAAACCCGTATTTTTAAAGCGATTGAGCTGGCATTGGATGTATATGAGAATAAACATCGTAAAATTCCAACCTCTAAGTTGAACGATATCATGTTGAAAGCGATTGAGAAATACCAGGCCCCTGTTGTTAGAGGACATGTGATTAAAATCAAATTTGTACAGCAGTTACCTACCCGAGTGCCAAGTTTTGCTTTTTTCACCAATTTCCCTGATGATGTAAAGACACCTTATAGAAATTACTTGGAAAACCAGGTGAGGGCTAATTTCAATTTTACGGGGGTGCCTGTACGTATCTACTTCAGAAAGAAGTAGTTAGGTTAAAAAAACTATGAATTTGCTGTTAATTATAAAATAACATGAATTTAATTAGTTAAATTTTGGTGAATGTATTGTTAAACCCTATCTTCGCTCTCGTATTTTTTATACTAAACTTAAAACATTAAAAATGAAAAAAGTATTCGCAATCTTCGCTATCGCTGCTTTAACTGCATGTGGTGGTGCTTCTACTGAAGCTACAACTGATTCTGCTGCTGCAACTGTTGATACAGCTGCTGTTGCTGTTGATTCTGCTGCTATGTCAATGGATTCAACTGCTACTGATTCTGCTGCTACTAAGTAGTTCTAGAAGTTTTTTAAATAACTTCTTGCAAGAAGGTCCTTCCCGAAATTTCGGGAAGGATTTTTTTTGTGCCTAACTGAAGGCGGTTTCTTACATTTGATTCCTTTTGGCATTAATATTGCCTATATATATGCAGACAGATATAGCCTATTCATCAATGAAGGCTTATGTCATTTTGACTAGAATTATAAAAACTTAAGACATTGGATAAACAATTTTTATTTAAAACAGAAGAAGACAACGAGTTCATTCCCTTATTCACTTTTAATGAGCAGGATATGGAAAATGAACCACCGCTTGTTATAGAAGAAATGATCCCAATCCTACCTTTAAGAAACACCGTATTGTTTCCTGGGGTAGTCATTCCAATTACAGTTGGAAGAGATAAAAGCATTCAAGCAGTGAAAGCAGCTTATGCTAAAGATAAATTAGTGGGGGTATTGGCACAAAAAGATGGGAATGTAGAAGATCCCAATCCAGCAGATTTATGTGTGATAGGTACCGTGGCAAAGATCATTAAAATGATTAAGATGCAAGACGGAGGGACCACCATTATCATTCAAGGTAAAAAGCGTTTTGAGTTATTGGAGATGGTAGAGGAAGATCCTTTTTTCAAAGGGAAAGTAAAGTTAATTGAAGACTTTCCTGTACAAAAAGACGATAACCATTTTGAGGCTTTGTTGTCTACCATAAAAGATCTAGCTGCACAGATCATTCAGTTGTCTCCTAATTTTCCTTCAGAGGCAACCATGATTTTAAAAAATATTGAAAGCCCTCTTTTCTTGGTCAATTTTGTTGGCAGCAATTTAAATATTGAATTACAAGAAAAGCAAGGCTTATTAGAAATCAATGGTGTGAAGGAGAAAGCAGAAAAACTAGTGGAGTTCTTACAAAAAGAATTGCAATTTGTAGAGCTAAAGAATAAAGTAGCCAATAAGACCAGAACGGAAATCGACAAACAACAAAGAGATTATTTTTTACAGCAACAACTTAAGAGCATCAAGGATGAGTTAGGAGGTGATCCTAACGAACGCGAAGTGGCTGAAATGAAAAAGAAGGCAGAGCATAAAAAATGGCCTGATGCTGCAAAAAAATTATTTCAAAATGGTTTAGAAAAATTGGAGCGTATGCATCCAAGCACACCAGATTATTCTGTGGTGTACAATCATCTTGATTTATTATTAGACCTTCCTTGGGATGAATATACAGATGATAACTATGATTTGAAGCACGCTAAGAAAGTGTTAGATGATGATCATTATGGGATGGGTAAAATCAAAAATCGTATTTTAGAATACCTAGCGGTCTTGAAATTGAAGGGAGATATGAAGAGTCCTATTCTATGTTTCTTAGGTCCTCCAGGGATTGGAAAAACTTCTTTAGGCAGGTCCATTGCACATGCGATTGGTAGAAAATATACACGTGTAAGTTTAGGCGGACTTCATGATGAAAGTGAAATCAGAGGGCATCGTAAAACCTATATTGGAGCCATGCCTGGAAGAATCATTCAAAGCATTCGTAAAATAAAGACGTCCAATCCAGTCATGATATTAGATGAGATTGATAAAATAGGTAAAGACCAAAGAGGAGATCCATCTTCGGCATTACTAGAAGTATTGGATCCTGAACAAAATCATAGCTTTTATGACAATTATTTAGAATCTGAATATGATTTAAGTAAGACTTTATTTATTGCAACAGCGAATGATATCAGTCAAATTCAGCCGGCTTTAAGAGATCGTTTAGAAATCATCGATCTGAGTGGTTATGCTGTGGAGGAAAAAGTTGAAATTGCTAAAAGACATTTATTCCCTAAGCAAAAATCATTACATGGTTTAGAGAAATACAATTTCAAAATACAAGATAATGTGTTGGAAAAAGTAATTGAGGATTATACAAGAGAAAGTGGTGTGCGCGAATTGGATCGTCAATTGGCATCGATCATGCGCTACCAAGCAAAACAAATTGCGTATAAACAAAAAATTAAACCAACTGTAAGTAAATTAGACTTGCTTAAAATTTTAGGTCAACCTAGGTATAGTAATGAGATTTATAAAACAGTGAATATGCCAGGTGTAGCAGTAGGTTTAGCTTGGACTTATGTGGGTGGTGATATTCTATTCATTGAAACTTTACTTTCAGATGGTAAAGGGGAATTAAAATTAACAGGGAACTTAGGTAATGTGATGAAAGAAAGTGCTACAACAGCAATGACCTATTTACAAGCCAACGCAAAAAAAATCGGGGTTGACCCAACATTGTTCACTACTAAGTCTGTCCACATGCACGTTCCTGAAGGTGCTGTTCCTAAGGATGGTCCTAGTGCGGGCATCACCATTTTAACAGCTTTAAGTTCTGCTTATACGGGTAGAAAGGTCAAGCCATTTTTAGCTATGACTGGTGAGATCACACTTAGAGGTCAGGTTTTACCTGTTGGGGGCATCAAAGAAAAAATATTAGCTGCTAAAAGAGCTGGTATGAAAGAAATTATTCTTTGTTGGCAAAATGAAAAAGATGTGAATGAAATTGACCAAGCTTTTATTAAAGGTGTCAAGTTCTATTATGTGAAAAATATGCAACAGGTGCTAGATTTAGCCCTTGTTTAATTGATTTTTAAATTCCAAACCCTAGCTTTGTTACATGCGTGGTAAACAATTCATCTACAAGCTAGGGTTTTTTATTGCCTGCTATTTAAATAGTAGTAGTTTCATTGGAGGCAATGTCCTATTTGCTCAGTCTACAGCAGGGAATGCAGTCTACCAATTTTTAAAATTACCTTATTCTGCTAAAGCAACAAGTTTAGGTGGGCTCAATATTAGTTCAATTGGGAATGACCTTGGTTTAGCCATGATGCAACCCGCTTTATTATCAACCAATTTAGATGGTGAATTACAAGTAAGTGTGAAGCCCTATTTTGCGGGTATACAACAATATGATGTAAATGGGGCAAACAAATTAAAATCTGATTGGGTGATAGGATGGGGTGTACATTATATGGACTATGGAAGTATTGCACAAACAGATGTATTAGGCAATGAATATGGGAGCATCAATCCCAATGAATATGCGATTCAGGTGGGTATCGCAAAAACCTATATGGAAAATTTTAATTTTGGTACTCAAATAAAATTCATTCAATCCAACTATGGACAATTTAGATCCAATGGCATTGCAATGGATGTGGGTGTGAGGTACCTTTCAACTAATAGCTTGTCACAATGGAGTATTTTATTACAAAATGTAGGGGTGCAATTAAAATATTTTCAAGAGCAGGAAGAACTTCCATTGAATTTAATACTTGGGTGGTCCAAAAAATTAGCGAATGCACCCTTGCAATTTTCGGTGACAGCAGAAAGATTATCTGTATGGAATGATAACTATTATGACTTAGATTTTTATAATGCGGAGGGGTATAAAAAACCTGGGTCTCTTCAAAATCTGTTTAACCACCTAATATTGGGATCGCAATTTTATATTGGAGAAAACTTTGAATTAGATCTGGGATACCATTTTTCACGAAGATTCGAATTAAATCTTCCGAATCAACCAAATAGTTTAAATGGATTGAGTGCTGGTTTTGGATTCCCCTATAAAAGAATTCAATTTCAATATGGTACAGGTTTTTTTCAAAAAAATAGTTACCATCATTTTACTTTGCAATATGCATTAAAGCAAAAAGATTAGACTGAAAGTAATTCAGCATGATCGTCAATTCGTTTAATCTTTTAACATTGCTTGTTCCAAATTTCCTACTTCATTTATTGTTGTTTTTTTGGCATGACTGCTTTTGGCTTATTGGCAGGAGTAGTCGCTTGCATAGTTTCTGTTGTTGGCTTTTTAGGCAAGGTAGATTTATTGACTGGTGGATTACTTGCAACAGATGTTACAACAGTTGGTTCATTATTGGATAATAAGCTATAATCAGATTCTGCTTCAATACCTTCCGCATCCTCATCTGGAAGGGTTAAATCAATACTTGAATCTTTGCCAACAAAATTGACATTAAAGTCGGTACTTAAATTATCAGGCTTCACAAAACTTGCGTTTCTATCTAAATTACACGCTGGGTCATTTGCAACCTTATTCATGAAATAGGCCCAAATAGGTAAGGAGCCATGCGCACCTTGTCCAAAATAATTATCTGTAAAACGAATGTAGCGATCATCTGCACCTACCCATGCACCTGCAAGAATTTGAGGTGTGTATCCCATAAACCATAAATCACTATTGTCATTGGTCGTTCCAGTTTTACCTGCGACAGCTTGCGTCCCAATATCATAAGAATACATACTTCTACCAGTACCTTTTGAAATTACACCTTCCATCATACTTACAACAGAGTAGGCAGTTAATTCACTAATGACTTTTCTTCTTTGTGGGGAGAAGCTTTCTAATACATTGCCATTTTTATCTTCGATACGATTGATGAAAAATGGTTGGGCATTGTATCCAGCACCTGGGAACATCGTATAGGCTTGAACCATTTCAAACAAGGATACCTCACAAGCCCCTAATGCAATAGAAGGATAGGCTGGAATTTCTGCTTGAATATTGGATTTTTTTAAATAAGCTACCAGTTCTTTTGCTGCTTCGTTTCCATCTCCATTAATTTGCTTCATGATATAAGCAGTGGCACAGTTTCTAGATTCTGCTAGTGCTTGCGCCATTGGCATGGCTTGTCCTGTGCATGTTTTTGCAGTATTGGGCACCATGCCATAACCTTCAAAATTTTGTTGTTGATCTTGTACAATACTAAATGGAGTGAAGCCAGATTTTTCAATGGCTAAAGAGTACAATAAAGGCTTCATAGTAGAACCCACTTGTCTTCTTGTATTGATATTGACGTGGTCATATTTGAATGTCTTAAAATCAATGCCACCCACCCATGCTTTGACTTCACCTGTAAAAGGGTCTACCGCTAAGAAACCTGTTTGTAGCATTTGCTTATGGTACTTTAATGAGTCCATAGGGGTCATGATGGTGTCGATGAATCTATTTTTATTCCATGCAAAAACTCTCATTGGTAAAACTTCATCAAATGTTTTTCTAATGTCAGTCTCCTCCATTTCGTCACGTTTTAAATTCCTCCAACGATCGGTTTGTTTAACGGCTAATTCTAATTGATTATTAAAGTCTTTCCAAACAGCACCTGTTTTGATATTGGATTGTTTGTTAAATTCTTTTTGTAAGTAGGCCATATGCCTTGCAACTGCTTCCTCTGCATACAATTGCATGCGAGGATTAATAGTAGTGTAAATTTTTAAACCATCTCTGTATAAGTTATAAGCATCACCATTATTTTTCTTATGTTCCTTAGCCCATTTTTTCATATACTCTCCCAGGTAACTTCTAAAGTAGGGGCCTAATCCATTGTTTTCGTCTAACTTCTTAAAATTAGTAACCAATGGCATTGCTTTTAGTTGTGTTGCTTGATCATCGGTAATATATTTTTGACCAGCCATTCTGTTCAATACCAAGTTTCTTCTTTCAATGGCTAATTTAGGATTCCTGTTGGGGTTGTATTTAGTAGGGGCATTGATCATGCCAATTAATAAAGCAGCTTCTTCGATTGTTAAACGGTCTGGTTCTTTTTGGAAAAAGGATCTAGAGGCATTGCTGACACCAAATAAATTTTCACTAAATGGTACTGTATTTAAATATAAAGTGATGATTTCTTGCTTAGTGAAATTGCGTTCTAATTTGATGGCAATGATACTCTCCTTAATTTTTTGAATGATTCTTAAGAGTTTGTTTTTAGTGCCCCAGTTATCCGTAAATAAGTTTTTTGCTGTCTGCATAGTGATGGTAGAAGCACCACCTTGGCTACCCAGAAAAGCGATCGCTCTCATTAAGCCTTCTCCGTCAATTCCGTAATGATCGTAAAATCTTTTATCTTCGGTAGCAACCAGTGCTTGCAATAAGTAGGGGCTGATATCTCTGTACTTTACACTAATTCTGTCTTCTAAATAAAACTTACCCATGGGCGTGCCATCTTGAGCATATACTTGACTTGCCAAAGAGGCTGTTGGGTTTTCAATATCATCTAGATCGGGCATATCGCCAATCCATCCAAAATTGAGCATTAGGATAAATAGTAAAAAGATTCCTGCTGCAATGAGGTAATATTTCCAAAATAGCTTTACCCAATTTCTTGGTCCTTTTTTAATTTCTTTGGTCGTTGTTTTATTTTCTGGATTCACTTTTTACCATTTAAGGTTTAAAATTATAATTTGATTTATCGCGCTTATATAGATCCAATTGCTCTTGATTGTTAATTAGAATGATATTTGATTTTCCAATCAAAGTTAGATCGTATTGTTTTTTAGCAATGAACGAAATAATTTCTGTACTTAATCTTGGCTTTACTTTATTGATATAAGCTAGACCTTCAGATGCATTTGTAAATGGTCCAATCCAAACGATATGACTTTGATCTGTAAACTGAACATAAGTCACTGCCAGGTTTAGTTTTCTGAAATCTTCAGTATTGACGTCTTTGAATGCATTTTGAATTTCTTTCACAAATACAGTAGAAACATTCATCGTTTGTAAAGCAATATAATGTTGTTCTAAGCTATCATTGGTGAAAACAATTTGATTTATTAAAGCTATATTTTGAGCACTGTCTTTTTTAGTAGTTACATTTGCTATATTATTTATTTTACTGACGCTATTTAAACTACTATCATTCTTTAATGCTATCACAGGGCTTTTGCTTTGTCCAAGTGCTTCTTCTTTGGTATTGACCAATTTATTTGTTTTTTCTATTTTTAAAGCTGCAAGATAGGCTTCGGTTATTTTTCTATTATTGATCTCAGTGATAATATTTTTAGCCCTTGCTTTGATGGACTCACTCTTATTTTTTGCAATAATATCATTTAAGGATTCAATCGCTATGCTGTCATTACCTAATTGCGCATGCATTTTCACTTTTAAAAACTGATAGGGGGTGTTCCACTTAGTGCCCTTGAATTGTTGTTGTGCATCCTCCATTTGTGCACTAAATTGATCCCAGTCTCCAATCTGTGCTAAAAAATAAGCTGTTTTATATGTCTCTGCACTATTTTTATCAATACGATCAAGATTTTCTTTTGCTTTCTTTTTTTGGAAATAAATACCCTCAGGAAATTCCTTTGTAATGATCTGTATCAGGCTATCAGAAATGGTTTGTTGTCCTATATGCAAGTAATGGCTTGCCAAATCAAGTAAAGCACTTTCTGTGGAATTGGGTTCAATATTATGTTGAATTACAGCTTGGTATCTTGGTAATGCTTTTTCAAAATCATCCAATTCATATAAAAACATTTTTGCAATCGATAAACTATTTTTATTCCAACTTTTTTTTGATTGTATTAATTCTAAATCAGTTTCAATCAATCGAATACGAAGTGTATCAGTACTATCTCTCTTTGGAGAATTTTTACTATTTTCTGTTACAACCACATTCATATTCATTTGCAAGTTGTTTGGAATACTATCTGCATTGGATAAATTTGTTCTTGTTAATTGTATAGTTGTTTTTCTACGCCAGTTGTCGACATTTGGTCTATCACCCCATTTTTTGATATAGTTTGTAACACCCATGCTAACATTTTGAGGGTTATCAAAGTAGAAGTCCGATTGTACAATATTTTTCGATGTTGGATTTGAAAATGCATTATTAAAAGTATAGCCTGAATTATATTTTTTAACGTTTAAACTGACATTTTCAGATATTGTTTTCTTATTTGGGTCAGATAATAAATCCTTTTCTCGGGATTTATTAAACGCAACTCTTTTTTGCCATTGTTTTGCAATTAGAACTTGATCCTTTTTTGGAGCAGCATAAATCATTTGCAAACTATCTTCATTGGTGATCAATTCGTCTAAGTTGGCTATTTTGTCAATCCATATTTTTCGTAAAGTAATTTGGTCATAATTAGGGTATGTTTTTAGCAGATCTTTTATATTGTCATATGCAATTTTAGCAACTGAATAATGATCTGTTTTATAATTCAAAGCCCCTAATTGAACTAGCGCCTTTTGTTTTAGCTTATTGTTTTTTTCATTTTTTTGAATAGATGCAATCAGCCATTGATTTGCTTTTGAAACTGCCTGATTGCGAACTGCTAGTTGCGCCATTTCATAATAAACAATATCTGCAAAGGCACTGTATTTGTCTTTCTTTAACATACGCTCCAATGCGTTGGCTAGATTTTCCCATGATTTTTCTCCACGATTCGCGTCAATACTAGCCATATAAATATTGGCATACACTGCAATCACCGGATTAGATACAATTGCGCTAGCTTTTTTATACCATATATAGGCTAGATTGGTTTTTTGTTCCTTTTCATACAATTGTGCAATTAAAAAAGACCATCTGGCTTTCGTGTTTAAATCTTGCGCATTGTCTAATCCTTTGATAAGATAATTTGCTGCACTATCATTGATGCCAGATAAGTAATAGCCATAAGCTAATTGTTCGTATAAAAAGGGGTGTAAACGCTTTGGAAAGCCTAGATCTGTTTTTAATAATTGCAATAGACTGATCCCTTCATTGATTTCTCCAGCTTCAAAATAATTTCTTGCTTGCCAGATCATACTTTCATTTCTGACATTCTTGTTTTCCCAAACTCGATTATTTTCTGCAGATGCAATACTAAATTTGCCCGATTTATTTAAATTGCTACCAATGGTTTGATCAGCGCCATCTTCCTTGTCATAAAATGAATAGTTTATGAATTGTAAAATACTTCCAGCAGTATCAAAATTTTTATGAAATAGATAAGATTTTGCCAATAACAAATAAGCATCATCTACATAATTACTTCTTAAATCATGTAAAACAATATTAGCATTACACCTATAAATGATTGAATCAATCGATTCTTTTGCTGTTATGCTTAAATCATAATCATAAAAAGGGAGTAATTCTGTGTAATCATCTTCATTTAAGTCTCTTGCTTTTTGTATGATTTCGTCTAATTCAATTTCTGCATTGAATAAATAATTGAATTGTGATACTGTATTTTGGTAGGCACGACGTCCAAGTGTATATTTCTTATCTAATAAGCGCTCATAGGGGAGTGGCTTTTCTATTTCATTGATGCCAGTTTTTTCCAGAATTTTATTTGTTTTTTTATTCAAGCTATCTCTTACTCTTTCAATTCTTTTATTGATAAAGTTGTTGATCTTATTTTGTGTAGTATCTAAAATCTGGTTCGTTTTTTTTACAATTTTTGAATTATTTATATCTAGGATTGACTTTGTCGTATCCTGCGCATATACCGGACTCCCAAAAAGGAATAGTATGGCCATTGCAAACAAGCAAAAGAAGCGTTTAAACTGAGGATATGTATTATCTTGTTGCATAGGGTTAAAAACACCTTAAAAATACGGCATATTCTGTTTAAATAAAGCAAAGGTTGTACCTTTATAGAGATTAAAGATTATGGCAAACTTAGATATTAACAATACTTTTAAAAGACGTAGCAGTACATATCGATTGGTAGTGACCAACGACGACACCTATGACGAGGTCATTGCGTTTAGATTATCCAGAAAATCAGTGTATTTTGGATTCAGTATTGCTTTTATGTTTTTAGTCGGATTAACAATTGCTTTAATTGCATTTACACCTTTACGATATTATATTCCTGGTTACGGGACTAAGGAAAGCCGATCTGCATTAGAATTACTTAAAATTCGAACCGATTCTTTAGAACAAGCGGTACATTTTAAAGAGCAGTATATAGAAGGAATCAAAAAAGTTTTATCAGAAGGGAATCCACAACAATTGGATACCATACCGCTTACACTTCCTGAGAGTTTGCCCTCTTTAGACTAATTGTGTGAAGATGAATAATAAAACCAATCAAATTCAATGGGGTAAGTTCGCTGGTCTTGCTAGCCAATGGGCTATTGTATTAACCATTTTAATCTTTTTAGGGAAATATATGGATCAAAAAACGGGAAGGGTAACGCCCCTTTTTTTATGGATTCTACCTTCATTATTTATTGTATTTTCATTGTTTAAAATTGTTAGAGATACCCAACTAAAATCAAAAAAGTAAATGAATATCTATTTTCAAAAAAAGTTTATTCCAGTATTTGCCTTGTTTTTTGCTGTATTTGCGCTGACGTTATTGCAACAAAACTTATCTAATTTGATTACAATCAATAGCAATTTTATCCTAGTTGTGAATGGTATTTTATTTATAATAGCGTTTTTTAATTTCAAAAGAATTAGTCAAGTAGACCTGAGTAAACCCAATGTCATGGTTCGATCTGTGATGACTGGGGCCATGATAAAGTTTATTATTTTTGGTGGTGCCGCATTATGGTATGCTATCCAAAAAAAAGCACCTATTGGCAACTATAATTTAATCATTGCAATGGCTTTGTATCTATTGTATACTTGGATTGAAATAGGGTGGACTAAAATAAAAAAAGACGCTTAAATTTAAATCAATTGTCAAAAGTTGAACATCCTCTGCACGCGCTAAAAGCTTATTTACCTGAGGGTGCTTTTGAGCCTGTGTTGGCCTTGATTCATCAATATAAAGTACACTTAACAGTCACCAAAGCAAGGAAATCTGTATTGGGTGATTATCGACATCCGCTCATGGGTGCCAACCATAAAATTTCGGTCAATGGTAATTTAAATCAGTATGAGTTTTTAATCACACTCTTACATGAATTGGGTCATTTACTATGTTATGAGCAATATAAAAACAGGGTAGAAGCACATGGTAAAGAATGGAAATACTTATATGGTGTATTACTAGCAGACTTTATCCAACGAGATTTATTTCCCATAGATATTAAAAAGTCGCTAAAAAAAACAGTGCTCAACCCTGCTGCAACCGCCAATGGGGAAACCGCATTATTGCTAGTTTTGAGGCGTTATGATAAAGCTAAAAAGGATGGGATGGCATTTGTTGCACATTTGCCAGATGGCGCTTTATTTGAAACAGAAAAGGGGAAGCGGTTTAAAAAAATTAAAAAACGCAGGATACGTATTGAATGTGTAGAAATTGCTACTGGGCATGTGTATTCTTTCAGTGGATTAACTGAGGTGAGGGTATTGCAACCATAGTTTTAAGTTGCCATTCTATTTTTCGAAATTGTGCATGAAAAAAAACCAAGGAAATAGGGTAGGCTTAAAATAAAAATAATGCCTCGAAAAATCGAGGCATTATTAAAAAATCATTAGAGTGTTTTAAAACGTGTTTTATATAATATAAAATTCGTTTTAAAACTAGGCTACAGCTTGCTTCACCAAATCTGCCGCTTCACTCAATAAGATGGCAGATTGAACTTTCAATCCACTTTCATCTATTAATTTCTTTGCTTCAACCGCATTGGTACCTTGTAAACGTACAATGATTGGAATATCGATATTACCTAACTTGTTGAATGCTTCAATAACCCCAGCAGCAACACGATCACAACGAACGATACCACCGAATATATTGATCAAAATAGCTTTTACATTAGGGTCTTTCATGATAATTCTAAATCCAGCTTCAACGGTTTGCGCATTGGCAGAACCACCTACGTCTAAGAAGTTAGCCGGCTCGCCACCACTCAACTTAATCATATCCATTGTGGCCATTGCTAAACCCGCTCCGTTCACCATACAACCCACGTTACCATCTAATTTAACAAAGTTTAAATTGAATTCACCTGCTTCTACTTCTGTTGGATCTTCTTCTGATACATCTCTCATTGCTAATAAATCTGGATGACGCATTAATGCGCTATCGTCAATATTCATTTTACAATCTACTGCAATGATTTTGTCATCAGCAGTTTTGAAAAGAGGATTGATCTCCAACATACCACAGTCTAGACCAACGTATGCATTGTATAAATTAGTGACAAATTTTACGCAGCTTTTAAATGCTTCACCACTTAAACCTAAGTTGAAAGCGATTTTTCTTGCTTGGAAACCTTGTAATCCACCACCAGGGTGTACCCATTCTTTATAAATTTTTTCTGGTGTATTATGGGCTACTTCTTCGATATCCATACCACCTTCTGTGCTATACATCACTACATTCATGCCTTTAGCACGATCTAATAAGATAGACAAGTATAATTCTTTAGTTGGTTGAGGACCTTCATAATAAACGTCTTGAGCAACTAAAATTTTGCTTACTAATTTACCGGCTGGGCCAGTTTGAATGGTTACCAATGTACCCCCAAGAATATTCTTTGCAAAGTTTTCGATGTCTTCTGCTGATTTACCAACAGCTACACCTCTTTGTTCTGATCCATTGATTTTACCTTTACCACGACCACCTGCGTGAATTTGAGCTTTCACAACAGCAAATTTGTTATTGGTTTCTGTTGCAATTTTTTGGTAGGCAGCAACTGCGTCTTTTACATTATCAACTGCTACGCCTTCTTGAACAGGAACATTGTACTTTTTAAGTAATTCTTTTGCTTGATATTCATGCAGGTTCATAGTGAGGAATTTTGGCAAAGATACTAGATAAAAGGCAGATTAACAGGGTTAAATAGGTCTAAAAATCGATTCGAATATATATTTTGTTGTTTAAACATCGATTAGTATCTTTGTAATCTAATTTAGATCAAAATATTAAAAAAAATTGTTCTTAATTTAATCATCAACTAAACCAAAAGAATCCTAATTTGTTATCCCTTTTAAGGTCAAATTATAAATTTAAAAAACACCAAATATGAAAAAAATCATTCTTTCTTCTGCTTTCGCAATCGCCACAATGGTATTATTTTCTTTCAACAACCCAACAACTACAAAATCAGTTGAAACTTTTACAGTTACAGCTCAAAAGAGTAGAGTAGATTTCACAGGTTCTAAAAAGAGTGATTTCCATACTGGTATTATCCCAATTAAGTCAGGCACGGTTAAAATTGACGGTGGTAAATTAGTTGGTGGATCCTTTGTGGTTGATGTTGCTGGTATGAAAGTAACAGATGCTGCAGGTGACAAATTAGCTGGGCATTTATCTTCTGCTGACTTTTTTGATGTTGCTAAGTTTGGCGAAGCCACTTTTAATATCAGTGCTGTAAAGTATACAACAGCTGATAAAGCAACTTTAACAGGTTCATTGACTTTAAAAGGTATTACAAATCAAATCAGTTTTGAAGCAATCATCAGAAATGCAGACGAGAAAGGTTTCTTTGCAGAAGCATTTTTCCCAATTGACAGAACATTATTTGGAATCAATTACGGCGTTGGTGCGATTGATACGCAAGTTCAATTAGCAGTGCATATTTACGCTAGCAAGTAATTTGATAATAGAATTTAAGTCGCACGATGTGGGACTTATTCATATTTAAGGTTTATCTCCCCTTCAAAAAATGAGTATGGCCGCAAGGCAAAAAAGAACCCCTAATTTTAATTTAGGGGTTCTTTTTTTATACGAGATTTTTGAATTCATTTTATGAATCGCACTTAGTGCAATTCTTTAATTGAGTTATACAAAGTGTAACTCAATTTCAATTATCAGATATCATAACGCTCTTTAAGGATATGCAAATGATGCAGGGCATGACCAAAGAGGATGAACCCTAATGCATTCACAGTCACATCATGTCCATTGCAATTGCCTTTTGTTTTTAATTGATCCTGCGTAAAAGATGCAAATAATAAATTTGTTGCTTGTCTTACAGTTCTCCATTCTATTAACATATCCTTCCAGTTACGATGACTTGCATCCCCATTGGCCGCGTAGTTATTTTCGTCAAACCCGGGTAAGGATGTTTTATCCTGTCTTGCAATGGCTAGGGCACGATATGCAAAGATTCTTTCTGTATCTATTACATGTTGAAACATTTGCTGTATCGTCCATTTTTCTGGGCCATAAGCATACTTGATTTTTTCAAGTGGTATAGCGTTCCATGAATCTACAAGTCTATCATGGTATTGTTTTACTAGAATCTCATAATCCTTCCCACTAGTATAATTAATATAAGTTTGAAAAAATGATGCATACTCTGTGGTGCTTGGTCTAGACATGTATTGGGATTATTAATTATTGAGTGTTATTTTTTTTATTATTTCTTTGAAATAGGAGTGCATTTTGAATTGATAGTGCAGCATTAATAATTCCACCTTCTGCACTTATATCATTCAATTTTTTTGATTGGTCTTTTTGTGGAATAGAGTACAAAGTATTGGAGTCAACTGGTTTCCAATTACTCTGCAAAAGTATTGCTTTAACTTCAGTCGCACTAAGCTTAGGGAAATAAGCACGAACCAATGCTGCAATATGACTTAAAATAGGTGCAGACATACTGGTTCCATCTAAAAAGCCATACTGTTGATTGGGTAAGCTTGAATATATTTTTTTCCCAGGGCTCAATACATCCACTATGTTATTGCCATAATTACTAAAGTCAGTTAAAATACTTTCTGCAATCACTGGGTCACTACTTGCGCCAACAGTAATCATATTACTTGCTTTATCCTTAAAGACATTGGAGTAAGGACTAGGGTAGACAGATTTTTTATTTAAGTCATAAGATTCATTGCCTGCAGAATGAATAATTAGTACATCTTTTGATGCGGCGTATCGAATGGCACTATCTACCCATGGTTGTTCTGGTGAGAAGGATTTGCCAAAACTCATATTGATAATTTTAGCTCCATTGTTAACGGCATATCGAATGCCTAAAGCGACATCCTTATCATACTCATCCCCATCTGGAACTACGCGTACCCCCATAATTTGAATGGGATTGCTAAAGTTAGATTTGGTAAAATTAGTATCTACAATACCAGCAGCCAAGCCTGCTACATGTGTACCATGTTTTGCATTTGGACCAGTGATATTATTGTTACCATAATATTGATCCTTGAAATTCTCGTATTGATCTTGGGTAATCTTTTTTCTTAGATCTTCCGGAGGCGTGTCTATAGATATGGCGGATTGATCTTTGCCTGAAATGTATTCATTCAGATCCTCCACAATTGAATGATGGCCAATAATTCGATCAATGCCTAAAGCCTGCATCGTTCTTAGGTAGGAAATTTTTGTATCTGCTGTTAATTTTCCAATAGGTTGATAGGTTTCTAATTGTTCTGTTGTAAAATTTGTATCCTCTATTTCTTTAATTAAGATAAGGCCCATCTTAACGACTGCATTCCTGGCCATTTTAATAAAAGATAGATTGGCTGCATCATCTTCTGAAAAAACAATTTCAGCAGCGGCTTGTTGCCATGTATAAAAATCTTGTTTCTTTTTTGCATCCCAGCTGACACTATCTATCTTGTCTTGTTTGAATTCATTTTTAAAGCGATGGTAGATTCTTGATTTTTCATCAGATGCTTTGTTGATATTTTCACCAGCAGCATTCCCTAAAAAATTCCATCCATGAACATCATCTATATATCCATTTTTGTCATCATCCAAAGCATTGCCTGGTATTTCTTTAGGATTTTTCCAGAGCTGCGGTTTGATTTGCAGATGTGCTGTATCAATTCCACCATCTAGCACTGCAATGATAATGGGCGTTGGCTTTAACTTTAAGTCTGTTAAAAGCTGCTGTGCCTTAAAAAGACTTACGCCATGAACGCCATCTTTTTCAAGGTCTTTCCAATGCCAAAATTTTGTATCCTGTCCCCATGCGAATAGGGAACAGGAATACAATGATATTGTTAGGATAAATTTATACATACTAGCAATTAAAAATCAAATTTGATACCTTGTGCAAGAGGTAATTGCGTGCTCCAATTGATAGTATTGGTTTGTCTACGCATATAGGCTTTCCATGCATCAGATCCACTTTCTCTTCCTCCTCCTGTTTCTTTCTCACCACCAAATGCACCGCCAATTTCAGCGCCACTTGTTCCAATATTGACATTGGCTATGCCACAATCGCTTCCTTTTGCAGAAAGAAATAATTCTGATTCTCTCATATTTAAAGTCATGATAGCAGAAGACAATCCTTGTGGAACTCCGTTTTGAATGGCAATAGCTTCTTCGATGGTCTTGTATTTTAAAAGGTATAAGATGGGAGCAAATGTTTCATGTTGTACAATTTGAAATTGAGGTTTCGCTTCTGCAATACATGGTTTTACATAACAGCCACTAGTATATTGATCACCTTCAAGTACGCCACCTTCAACGATAAAATGACCACCTTCTTTTTTACATGCTTCAATTGAATGCAAATACATTTTCACTGCATCTTTATCAATCAATGGCCCCATATGATTATTGCTATCTAATGGATTTCCGATTTTAATTTGTTGGTAGGCTTTGACTAATTTAGCTACAAATTGGTCATATATTTTTTCATGAATGATCAACCTTCTTGTACTAGTACATCTTTGTCCTGCAGTACCTACCGCTCCAAACACAGCACCAATTAAGGACATATCTAAATCGGCGTGTTCTGTTATGATGATGGCATTGTTACCACCTAATTCTAAAATTGTTTTGCCTAAACGTCCTGCTACTTCTTTATTCAATTCCTTGCCCATGCGCGTAGAACCTGTTGCTGAAATCAATGGAATATTGGTATCCTTAGTCATCCATTCTCCCACTTCACGTCCTCCTTGAATCAAATTATTAACACCTTCTGGAACATCATTATCCGCAAATACTTTTTCTACAATTTTTTGAATCGCATTGCCACATAATGGGGTTTTCTCACTAGGTTTCCAGACAGTTACATTACCACAAACCCATGCCAATGCTGCATTCCAACTCCAAACTGCTACAGGAAAGTTAAAAGCAGAAATGATGCCGACAATACCCATTGGATGCCATTGTTCATACATTCTATGAGAAGGTCTTTCGCTGTGCATAGTTAATCCATACAATTGTCTTGATAAGCCCACTGCAAAATCGCAGATATCAATCATCTCTTGCACTTCTCCTAATCCCTCTTGCAAACTTTTCCCCATCTCATAGCTCACCAATTGACCAAGGGCTGCTTTGTCTTTTCTTAAAGCTTCGCCTAATTGTCTAACAACTTCACCTCTTTTAGGTGCGGGCCAATTACGCCATTCTATAAATGCAGCTTGTGCAGTTTCAATTACTTGATCATATGCAGCTTTATCTGTGGTGGTCACAGCACCAATCATTGTATTGTCTACTGGAGAAAAAGACAAGATCAATTCGCCCTTACTTTTAAGCCATTTCGCACCAGTAGAACTGCCTTCGTTTTCTTTTTGAATTTGTAATTGTTGTAGAAATTGCATATTTATTTTTTTATTTTTTCAATAATATTTGTCGTGGAAAATCCTTCCACAATTGGGTTGATAATTACTTTTCCTCCATTTGCAATCACTTCTTTTGCACCAACGATGGTTTCAATGGTATAGTCGCCACCTTTTACTAGCACATCAGGTAGGAGGGTTTGAATTAATTGAAGCGGTGTATCTTCTTCAAATACCACCACCACATCCACTAATACTAGATTGGCCAATATAGAAGCCCTGCTTGATTCAGAATGGATTGGACGCTCAGGGCCTTTTAGCTTTTTAACACTAGCGTCACTATTTAATCCAACCAATAAATAATCTGCTTCTTTTGCTGATTGAGCCAATGAAAATAAATGACCAGGGTGTAAAATATCAAAACAGCCATTGGTAAAGGCAACTGTTTTTCCTGTGGTTTTACAAGCTTGCATAAATACTTTTGCTTGTGCTAGGGACATGATTTTTTTTTCAATTTGTTCAACTGCGCGCATCTTACTTAGCTTGTTTATTGATTATAGGTAATAAAATTAGACTGAGACCTCCCAATACGATCACAATTAAGAATTGTGAAAACCACTGTAAAGTACCATTGGCAAGACCCAAGGTATAATCAACCCCATTGAGTTCTAACACTTTTGCCATAAAATAAGCATAGGCACCAATACCACCTGGTGTGAGGATCATGCCAATACTTGCATAGGCTAAACAACTAATTGCGGTGGCAAAACTACTTTCTGTTCCAGCTGTTGCATGCAATCCTACATAGGTTGCTAGTAAATACAAAAACCAAATACCAAATGAGTATAGGAAAAATAAATTGTGTTGTTTTAATTTAGTAGCACTCATGACACCTTCCCAAATGCCATTGATAATTTTTTTTATAGAAGTAACGATGGTAGGGATGCGTTTTCTTAGTATAAAAAATAGTGCTATCAATACAATGCCGATGCTAACAAGGAGATACATTTTCCACTCGCCCTTATTTGAATCAATCACTGGGGCAGTAGCTTGACTTTTTAGTTGATTCCATCCAGCTTCAATCACATTGAATTGTAAACCAAGTGCCAATAAAAAAACAATGCCTAGGCTAATCACATCAAATGCCCTTTCTGCGACAATGGTACCCACAATTTTCTCCGCAGGCACATGCTCATACTTGGCCAATAAAGTACATTTAAGTACTTCTCCAAGTCGGGGGATGGCAAGATTCGCAAGATAACCAATCAGCACAGCAAGATAAGTATTTGCAATACTTGGTCGATAGCCCAAAGGTTCCATAATCAAGCGCCATCTTAATGCGCGTAAGAAATGAGAAAGTCCAAGAATTATAAAGACAGGGAATACAATCCAAAGTTTTGATTGCTTTAGGGCAAGGGTGAATTTAGTCCATTCTTCGGCCGGAATTTGATGTAAACTCCACCATATCAAAGCGATACCTAAAAGAAAAAAGAACCCGATTTTAAGAAACTTTCCCATTTTTGTAAGGTTTCAGTTGCCCCGCAATTTACAACCAAATGTCTAGAATACCCTTGACAAAGCGTTAATAATTGGCTTTTTTAGGGTTTTATAAAGTCCTTTTAAATCCGTATCTTTGCCATCCCGTAGAGGTTACTTAGTTAAACAATTAAAGGAATGTCAGAAAAAAAACGCATCTTATACATTGCTACAGAAATGTCGCCTTATTTAGAGATGACAGAATTTGCAGAGGTGATCAATAAACTCGCAATTAAAAGCAATGACAGTGGATTAGAAGTCCGTTGTATTATGCCAAGATTTGGGATGATTAATGAAAGAAGACATCGTTTACATGAAGTGGTTCGTTTATCTGGGATCAATGTTCAAGTCGATAGCGACGATTATCCTTTACAAATCAAGGTCGCATCCTTACCCAATGCAAGATTACAGGTCTATTTTTTAGAGAATGAAGACTTTTTTAAGCGAAAGCATATATTTCATGACGAAAATGAAACGTGGTACGATGATAACGCCATGAGAACCATTTTCTTTTGCCGCGGCGCTCTAGAAACCGTAAAAAAATTCGGTTGGCCTCCAGACATTATTCACTGTAGTGGATGGATGACTGGTTTAATCCCGGCATATATTAAAACTGCTTTCAAGAAAGAACCTGTATTCTCCAATGCTAAAGTGGTATTCACTATTGGACAAAATACATTCGAAGAACAGTTTCCAAAAGACTTTATGACCAAGGCTTTGATCAATACCAATGTGAAAGAGAAAGAATTAGAGGCATTTAAAGAATTGTCCAACTCTGCTATGTTCAGAGGTGGTGCGACTTATGCGGATGCCATTTCTTTTGGATCAGATGTGATTGATAAGAAATTGGTTTCAGAATTTGCATCAGTTAAAGGTAAAAAAGTAGTGCCTTTTAATGGATGGGATTCTGATTTAACAGAGTATTTAGATTTATACAACGAACTTGCAGGCAAGTAAAGCATTTATACATGGCATTTATCAATATAATTAGAAGGGTCACTTATATTTTAATCGCAGCTACATTACTTTTCTCATGTACAAGAATTAGTACTTCAGAACTTGGCGTAGACTTTTTGTCCCAAGATGCAGTTACCACAAGTGACACAGTTTTAGATGTAGAAACAGAAACGGTTGTTTTGCAAGATTCATTAAGAATTTTTCCAACAGACCTTCAAGTACTTGGAGATATCACCAATGACCCTATTTTTGGATATACTAGTGCCTCTTTGTTTCTGCAATTAAAGCCTAACTTTTATCCTTTCTTTATTAAGGGGACAAAAGACAGTATCATTGTCGATTCTGCGGTGTTGATTTTAAGTTATAAAGGCTTTTATGGAGACTCTTCAAAGCCGGTTAAAATTTATGTCAATAAAATTGATCCCTCTACGCCTTTGGAAGTTGGAAAATCATATGCTAGTAATTATGCCAATGCATATGGGATTAGAAAAGGGGTGGCTGCGGGTAATCCTAAGCTATTTAATTTTGCAAGTGCAAAAGACTCTATCAATGATCGTTTTGAAAATGCTAGAAGTCAAATTCGTTTAAGGTTGAATCAATCTATTGGGGTTGAATTGTTAAAAACATATGATTCAAATGGAGTTTACCGAAACGATACTACATTCCGCAATGCTTTTCCTGGCTTTGCTTTAACGACGAATGCAGCTGACAACCACAATGCACTCATTCAATTGGCTTTATTAGATTCCAATACTAAATTGGCTTTATATTATTCTACTAGTGCAACTGGAAGTGTGACGAGAGATACATTAGTTACGCATTTTAGGTTTAGTTATTACTCAGCTCAAAATGCCAACTTTATCCAAAGAAACAGAGCTGCTTCAGAAATAGCAAGTCATCTAAATGGTTTCGCTAAAGATTCATTGGTGTATGTGCAAACAAGTCCTGGCACCATGGTAAAAATTAAAGTACCTGGGTTAAAAACTTTTGAAAAGAAAATTATTCTTAGGGCCGAATTGATTGCAGAACAAGTGCCAGATGCCGCTCGTTTAAATACCACTGACAGTTATATGACTGCACCTAATTTTTTATTCTTGGGTGTATATGATAGCGCAACTAAGCAATTAAGATCTGTGCCAAATGATTTTCCAGGTACGATGAATTATCAAGCATTAGCTCAGTTTGGTGGACAAAAAATTTCAAAATCATTGAATGGGTATAGTAATGTGGCGACCTATAATTTTAATGTGAGTCGTTACGTTCAAGGATTAATTGCAAGAAAAGATTCCTTATTTGATTTTAGATTGTATGCACCAGTGAACGATTCAATCAAATTCGTACAGCCCTATCCCTATAACAAAATCCAAATTACAGATTACCTATCTACCTCATTGGGTAACCAACCAGCTATAGGTCGTGTAAGATTGGGAGGAGGATCACATTCTAAGTTTAGAATGAGGTTACGTATTTACTATACGAATATAGAATAGAATCCAACCCATATTCATCTATATTAATTACGAATATTTAATATATTTGCTCTTTATAAAAAACATCAAAATAAAACAATATGCCTTATTTATTTACCTCAGAAAGTGTTTCTGAAGGACATCCAGACAAAATAGCGGATCAGATTTCTGATGCATTAATCGATAATTTTTTAGCATTTGATCCACAATCAAAAGTGGCATGCGAAACCTTAGTAACGACTGGTCAGGTGATCTTGGCTGGTGAAGTAAAATCTAAAGCGTATTTAGACGTTCAAACAATTGCACGTGATGTGATCAAGAAAATTGGTTACACGAAGAGTGAATATATGTTTGAAGCAGATAGCTGTGGTGTGTTGTCAGCAATACATGAGCAATCTGCCGATATCAACCAAGGGGTGGATAAAAAGAAAAAAGAAGAGCAAGGTGCAGGTGACCAAGGGATGATGTTTGGTTATGCAACAAACGAAACAGAAGACTTAATGCCATTGGCTTTGGACTTAGCGCACAAAATCTTAATTGAACTAGCTGCATTAAGAAGAGAAAATAAAGCCATTAAATATTTACGTCCTGATGCAAAATCTCAAGTAACATTAGAGTACAACGACAAAAACGAGCCAGTAAGAATTGACGCGATTGTAGTTTCTACTCAGCACGATGATTTTGATGGAGAAGCTAAAATGTTAGCTAAAATCAAAAAGGATATCATTGAAATTTTGATTCCAAGAGTACAGGCTAAATACAAAAAATACGCAAAATTATTTAACAAGGATATTAAGTACCATATTAACCCTACAGGTAAGTTTGTAATTGGTGGACCACACGGTGATACAGGTTTAACAGGCCGTAAAATTATCGTAGATACTTACGGTGGTAAAGGTGCACACGGTGGTGGCGCTTTCTCTGGTAAGGATCCAAGTAAAGTAGACCGTTCTGCTGCGTATGCAACACGTCATATTGCCAAGAACTTAGTGGCTGCTGGTGTAGCTTCTGAAGTGTTGGTTCAGGTATCATACGCGATTGGTGTGGCTAAGCCAACATCCATTAACGTAAACACTTACGGAACCGCTAAAGTGAAAATGACAGATGGTCAAATTGGTAAGTTGGTAGAAGGCATTTTTGATATGCGCCCTTACTTTATCGAGCAAAGATTAAAGTTAAGAACACCAATGTACAGTGAGACTGCTGCATATGGACATATGGGTCGTAAGAACGAGACTGTGACTAAAACATTCACGACTCCAGACGGTAAAAAGAAGGTGATGAAAGTGGAGTTATTCACTTGGGAGAAATTAGATTATGTTGCCAAGGTTAAAAAAGCCTTTGGTTTAAAATAAATCATTGATTGAATGAAGATCCCGTCTCGACACAAATTGGGACGGGATTTTTATTTTAATCCATAACTTTGACCCATGCAAGAAAGAAACGACAGACCGGAACGACCAGAGCGATCAGATAGATCCGGAAGGCCAGAAAGAAAATTTACAGGACAAAGAAAATTTAGCCCTAGGCCAAGTTTTACGACTGAACGTAAATTTATTATTGGTCGTCAACCACTCATTGAATCATTGAATGCTGGTGCGAATATTGAAAAAATATTATTACAAAAAAATGCACAAGGCGAAGGATTAGATGAGATAAAGCAATTTGCAAAAACGCATACCATTCCTGTTCAATTAGTGCCCATTGAAAAACTCAATGGTATGACCAAAGCAAATCACCAAGGGGTGCTTGCATTTATATCCAATGTCAAATACTTAGACTTACAAGAAGTGATTGACTTTGTAGTTGCAAAAGGAGAGGTTCCTTTGTTTATGATGTTAGATGGCGTCACCGATGTGCGAAATATTGGTGCCATTTGTAGAAGTATACATTGTTGTGGTGCGCAAGCTTTGATTATTCCAGACAAAGGCGTTGGCGCATTGAATGAAGAAGCATTTAAAAGCAGTGCAGGCGCATTGGAGCATATACATGTTATCCGCGTAACTAGTTTATTGAAAGCTGTGGATGATTTACACATGAACGGCATTCAAGTTTTTACGAGTGAAATGCGTGCAGATAAAAATGTACATGAATTAGATTTAACAATTCCAAGTTGTATCATTATGGGTGACGAAGGGAAAGGGGTACAACCTTATTTAGCCAAGGCTGCAGATTATTTTTTCAAGATTCCAATGGCGACAAATTTTGATTCCTTTAATGTATCCGTTGCTGCCGGTATTGTCTTGTACGAATCAATGAAGCAAAGACTGTTTAAATGAAATTCAAATTAACATTAGACGCAAAGCCCTCTAAGGATACCATAGCATATGGGGATAAGCTCATGTTGATTGGTTCATGTTTCACTGAAAATATAGGGGCAAAATTTAAGACACATTTATTTGAACTATCTGAAAATCCATATGGTATTTTATTCAATCCGGTAAGTGTTGTAACTTCATTGACCGAGATCATGGATAAGAGGATGTATAAGGTGGATGATTTATTTCAACACAATGAACTTTGGCATAGCTGGCACCATCATAGTCGTTTTTCTGCGATAGAGCAGGAGGAGGCATTAGAAAATATCAATAGTTCTATTTTAGCTGCGCATGATTTTTTAAAATCAGCGAATCGATTGGTCATTACTTTAGGGTCTGCATGGTTGTATCATTTGACTAATGAAGCCCCCCTGGGTAATGGTCAAGTGGTTGCCAACAATCATAAAGGGCCAATTAATTGGTTTTATAAATCCTTGATGCAGCCCAATGTGCTAATCAAAAATCTTGATGATTTAATTAAGCGTTTGCATGCGTTTAATCCATCCTTACATATCACTTTTACCATTAGCCCAGTTCGACATTTAAGGGAAGGTTTGATTGAAAATAATCGTAGTAAAGCCATTTTAATTCATGCAGTGCATGAATTAGTAAATCAATGTAATGGGGTGGATTATTTCCCAGCATATGAGTATGTGATAGATGATTTAAGAGATTACAGATTTTATGCAGAAGACCTTGTGCATCCAAATTTTGCTGCCTCTGGCTATGTATGGGATAAATTGGTGGAGACCTATATGGATCCCAAAACACAAGCCATCATGAAACAGGTTGCGGAGTTACAATTGGCAATGAACCATAAACCTTTTTTTACAGGTTCTGCAGAACATCAAAAATTTCTTGAATCCTGCATCCTTAAAACGGAAACATTGTTAGCTAAACATCCAGCACTATCCCTTCAAGATCATTTAGCATTTTTTAAGGCCAGCATAAGCAAATAATTGCTACATTAGTAGTCTAAATTACTGCCATGCGCATCCTACCGTTTTTAGTGTCAGCGACTGTAACAGCTGGACTTGTTTTTACACTCAATATCCAATTAAAATTAGGAGGGACTAAAACGCCAAGATTGGGCTATTTTTTATCTCCACAACATGGTTTTTGGAAAAATGCAGAAAAAGTCAATACCAATTTTGATGCCTCTATTGTGGCAAATGAATTAAAAGGAAATGTAGATGTGTATTTAGATGACAGATTAGTGCCGCATATTTATGCCGATAATGACCAAGACGCCTATTTCGTTCAAGGATATTTACACGCAAAGTTTAGATTATGGCAGATGGACTTTCAAACAAGGGTAGCTTCTGGAAGACTTAGTGAAATTGCAGGTGCAGATAGATTACCCATTGATCGTTTTTTTAGAAGATTAGGTATGGTGTATGGAGCAGAGAAAACGGAGGCCAATATTAATGCCAATAATCCTGAAATGAAAGAAACGGTGGACGCCTATACAGCAGGGGTGAACGCTTATATTAAACAAATGGATCCTGCAGATATGCCTTTTGAATTTAAGTTAATGAATTATGCGCCTGAAAATTGGACACCTAAAAAGACTTATTTGTTTTTGATGTTTATGTCTTATGATTTAACAGGTCGTGCAGCTACTTCTGATTTGCAATTAACCAATACAAGAGATTTTTTAGGCTATGACTTATTTGATAAACTCTATACCAATAACCAAGATTCTTTAGATCCCATTATTCCAAAAGGTACGGTGTATCAGAAGCCTTCCATTATTCCTATTAAACCTATCAATGCCGATTCTGCTTATTTGCATCAATCCACAGCGCTTGGTATTCCAAATGTTGAAACGCCTCTAGCACCTAATAAAAATAATGGAAGTAATAACTGGGCAGTAGCCGGTTCTAAAACAAAATCGGGTCGTCCTATTTTAGCCTCTGATCCGCATTTAGGATTAAACATGCCTTCACTTTGGTATGAAGTACAAATTACGACACCTACACATAGCACTTATGGAGCAAGTTTTCCAGGTTCTCCTGCAGTCATTATCGGATTCAATGATAGTCTAGCTTGGGGCGTTACCAATGCAGGTAGAGATGTATTAGATTTTTATGAGATTAAATTTAAAGACAGCACAGAAAATGAATATTGGTATAATGGTAAGTGGAACACCGCTGAAAAAAGAACAGAAGTCATTAAAGTAAAAGATAGTGCAGATGTAATCGAGCAAATACCTATGACAGTTTGGGGCCCAACTATGTATGATGCACATTATCAAAATCCACAATCTAAAGGACGCAATTTAGCCATTCAGTGGACAGCGCATAATACTTCAACAGGTGTTGAAACTTTTTACAGATTGAACCGTGCAAAAAACTATGACGATTATATCAAGGCCACTGCATTATGGACCTGCCCTGGACAAAATTTTGTTTTAGCTACTAAGACAGGAGATATTGCTATTAAGCAACAAGGAAGTTTTGTAGCAAGATGGGAGCGTCAAGGAGATTTTATTATGCCAGGAGACGATACTACTTATGCATGGCAAGGAATGATTCCGAATGAAGAGAACCCTACTATTAAAAATCCGGAGCGCGGTTTTGTAAGTAGTGCCAATCAAAAAGCAACCGACCCTAGTTATCCTTATTATTTAGGCACCGCAAGTTCATTCCCACTATATAGAGGCATTAGTGTAAATAAGCATTTGACAGCAATTTCTGGAATTACAGCAGAAGATATTCAAGCCTTGCAAACAAATAATGATAATGTTTTTGCAGCTACTGCAAGACCCGCTTTAATGAAATATGTACAAGTAGATAAACTGAGCCCCGATGCCAAAAGAATGTTAGATGAAATGAATAACTGGGATTTAGTGAATAGTCAAAATTCAAAAGGCATTACTGCATTTAAAATTATTTGGGATAGTGTTACGCAAGCCGTTTGGGGAGATGAATTAGCAGGTTCTCCCACCATACTTACTAGTCCCGATGATTTTGTTTTAGTAGATCAGTTATTAAAAGATTCTAATTGGTCTATCGCAGATGATATCAGAACCAAAGGTAAAATTGAAAATTTTAAAGATCAAATAACTTTGGGTGTTGAAAATGCCACCAAAAAATTATTAGAATTAGAAAAAGAAAATAAATTAGAATGGGCTTTATTTAAAGCTACCAGGGTCATGCATCTTACTAAAATACCTGCTTTAAGCAGAATGAATTTACCTATTGGAGGAGGGGAGCATATAATTAATGCCACTACTGATGATCATGGACCTAGTTGGAGAATGGTGGTGCACTTGACAGATGAAATAGAAGCCTACGGTTTATATCCAGGAGGCCAGAGTGGTAACCCGGGCAGTGCTTACTATGATTCCTTTGTTGATTATTGGGCAGCAGGAAAATATTATCGATTATTATTCTTGGCCAAAGAAAAATTAAAGCAACATGAGCGCACAAAATGGCATATTCAATTTAAAAAAGCGGTTGCATAATTTTTTAATTTATCAACTTAAAAACATTTTATGAAATTTATTTTTTCAATAGTATTAGTAGGATTAGTGACTTACGCAATCGGTATCTACGGGAACTTACCTTGGTGGAGTTTTGTAGTAACCAATTTAATCATTGCCATTGCATTGCCCATTAAACCATTACAATCATTCATTGCTGGCGCGTTGGGTGTTGGTGCGCTGTGGGCAGGCTTAGCTTTTGGAATTGACTTGGCAAATAACCATATTCTATCCACCAAAGTAGCACAGATTCTTCCATTAGGAGGTTCATACATCGCTTTAATTGCAGTGACTGCATTAGTAGGGTCTTTGTTAGGAGGGCTTGCTTCTCTAACTGGATCATTTGTTAGGAAGCCTGAATAAGTTTACCTTTGGGGTCAATTTGCTTAATCTGTAATTGAGCTTAAATTAAATCCATATGGCACAGCTGCACAACCGTGTTTCAAACAAGGAGTTGAAACAAAAACTATACGAAGAGGCATTCGATAGAACCACGATTAGTTTTTACCAGTACTTTACAATTTCAGATCCTGTACAATTTAGGGACGACATGTACCAAGCATTGAATAACATGCAGGTTTTTGGTCGAATCTATATTGCTACCGAAGGAATCAATGCACAAATTAGTGTGCCCAATCATTTATTTGAGACTTTCAAAGCGTATCTTTTTTCAATGAAGGCATTGGATGGAATCCGATTAAATAATGCGGTAAATGACAATGGTAAAAGCTTTTGGGTATTAAAAATAAAAGTACGAGACAAAGTAGTGGCCGACGGCATTGAGGATCCCAATTTTAGTATGGAGAACAAAGGGAAATATGTGAATGCGGAACAAATGAATCAATTGATTGCATTACCTGATACGATTGTTATTGATATGCGCAACCATTATGAATATGAAGTAGGACATTTTGACAATGCCATTGAAATTCCTTCAGATACATTTAGAGATCAATTACCGATGGCCGCAGAAATGATGCAGCCTCATAAGGACAAAAATATTATCATGTATTGTACTGGAGGAATTCGATGTGAGAAAGCAAGTGCTTATATGTTACATGAGGGTTTTAAAAATGTATATCATTTAGAAGGTGGGGTCATTCATTATGCCAATGAAATAAAAGCCGCAGGATTAGAAAGTAAATTCAAAGGAAAAAATTTCGTCTTTGATGATCGCTTAGGTGAGCAAATTACCGATGATATTATTGCAAGCTGTCACCAATGTGGCAAGCCTGCTGATACCCATACCAATTGCAAGAACGATGCTTGTCATTTACTTTTTATACAATGCGAAGCATGTGCCATATCATTTGATGGTTGTTGCACCTCAGCTTGTAAGGAAGTATTTCATTTGCCATTAGAAGCACAAGAGGCATTGAGAAAAGGGGTTAAAAAAGGCATGCAGGTATTTAATAAAGCCAAAGAAAGATTAAGACCTAGACTCGGGATTGATATTGAAGTCAAATAAAATAAATGATTGCAAAAAAAATCCCGACCAAGGCCGGGATTTTTTTATTGTATTCCTAAATTGTTCAATGCATTTCGAATCAATTGAAAAGTCTCAGTTTCAGATTTTGATTCAGGTTTAAAAGCCTCGCCAATAATTTGCTCATACAATTCAATATATCTTTTTGAAATAGTTTGAATCCACTCTTCAGACATCGCTGGTACGGTCTGTCCTTCCTTGCCCATAAAATTATTTTCAATTAACCATTCTCTTACAAATTCCTTGCTTAATTGTTTTTGTTTTTCTTGTTTGGCTTGTCTTGCTTCAAATCCTTCTGCATAAAAATACCTGGAAGAATCAGGGGTATGAATTTCATCCATTAAGTAAATCGTATCTCCAATTTTTCCAAACTCGTATTTTGTATCTACTAAAATCAATCCTCTTTTAGCAGCAATTTCTTTTCCTCTTGCAAATAGGGCAAGCGCATATTTTTCTAAAATGGCCCAATCTTCTGCAGAAGCTAAACCCTCTACAATGATGGCTTCTTTTGAAATATCCTCATCATGCCCTTCACTTGCTTTGGTGGAGGGGGTGATGATAGGCGTTGGGAAAAAGTCATTTTCTTGAAGTCCCTCTGGCAATGTTACGCCACAAAGTGTCCTGCCTCCAGCTGAATAAGTTCGCCAAGCATGCCCTACTAAATTGCCTCTTACGACCATTTCGATCTTAAAAGGGGTACATTTTTGACCAATGGCCACATTGGGAGCAGGGGTGCTCATGAGCCAATTTGGACAAATATCCTTGGTGGCATCGAGCATATAGGCTGCAATTTGATTTAAAACCTGCCCTTTATAAGGGATTGGTTTAGGTAAAATGACATCAAATGCAGAGATACGATCGCTTGATATCATTACAAGTAGTTCATTTTCAATGTAATAGACGTCCCTTACCTTTCCGTGGTAGGTATTTAATAGACCGGGGATAGTGTTTGGGTTCATGCTACGAAAATAAAAACTTTAACAGTATTTTGATAATTTTTTCTGATTTGCTAACAATTTGGTATTTTGAGGTACAATTCAAATAAAAACAATTATTTATGACAAGATTATTAACTCGTTTTAGCCTTTTTTGTGCCTTTGCTTTTATAGCAATTAGTGCAATGGCTCAAAATGCAGGAACAATCACTGGAACTGTAAAAAATGGAACCAATGGTGAAACCATCGCTGCAGTATCTGTTACATTGAAAGGCTCATCTGTTGGAACCTATACAGATGATAAAGGAACTTTCAAATTAAATGTGTCTCAAAAAGCACCTTATACATTGGTTTTTAGCTCGGTAGGTTTTGAAAACCAAGAGCAGGTGGTGAATGCTGGAACATCTAAAGTGGATGTGAGTTTAAAACAAGCTTTTACTTTAGGTTCTGAAGTTGTTGTTGCAGCTTCAAGAGTTGCGGAGCGTATTTTAGAATCTCCAGTGACGATTGAAAGAATTAGCAATGCTACAATTAAGAATGCGCCAGTGTCTAACTATTATGACTTATTGGGTACTTTAAAAGGGGTGGATGTCAACATCGCCAGTTTAACTTTTAAAAGTATTAGCTCAAGAGGTTTCAATGGTAGTGGTAACAGCCGTCTAAATCAATTTGTTGATGGAATGGACAACCAAGCGCCTGGCTTGAACTTCTCAGTTGCTAGCATTATTGGTTTAACAGAACTAGACGTAGACAATATTGAATTATTACCAGGTGCCTCTTCTGCTTTGTATGGTCAAGGAGGTATGAACGGTACTGTTTTGATTAATAGTAAAAATCCATTTAAATACCAAGGCTTGAGTTTCCAAGTTAAGCAAGGTATCAATCATGTTGATAACAAACAACGTGCATTGGCTCCATATAAAGACTGGACAGTTCGTTATGCTAAAAAAATAGGTGATCGTTTTGCTTACAAATTCAGCATGCAATACACAGAAGCTGATGACTGGAGAGCAAACAGTGATCAAAACTATTCTAGATCAACTGGTACACAACTCGGTCAAACGATTCCTGGTAACAGAGCATCTGATCCAAACTATGATGGTGTCAACTTTTATGGTGATGAAACAACAAGTAATTTAGCTGGTGTTGGTACTGCTGTTAAAAGCGGGGTCTTAGCTGCATTAGTAGGCGCATTCGGAACTACAATCGGAACAGCAAACTTCAATAGTTTATACGATGCAGCAGCTGCATTTCCTAGTTTAGCTGCATACTCAGCATTCTTAAGTGCTGCAGGCGGCGCTGCTTTTGGTCCTACATTAGCTGCAAATGCTCCATTCTTATGGGGTGATAAAAGAGGTTATTTCAATAATGTGAATGTAAGTAGAACAGGATATGCCGAAAAAGATGTCGTAGACCCAACAGCATTAAATGTAAAATTCCAAGGTTCTATCCATTACAAAATCAATGACAATGTAGAAGCATCTTTTTCTGCCTACAACGGTTCCGGAAATACGGTGTATACAGGAAGTGACCGCTACTCAATTAAGGATTTTAGCATGGGACAGTATAAATTAGAATTAAAGGCTAGAAATTGGTACGTTAGAGCTTATACAACTTTAGAGAATTCTGGTGCGTCATTTAACTCAACGATTGCTGCACGTTATTTCAATGAAGCATGGAAACCTAGTACAACATGGTATCCTACTTATGCTGCTACTTATTCTACTTTATTAAGTCTTGGTATGAATCAACAAGCTGCTCATGCAGGAGCTAGATCAAATGCGGATGTTGGAAGACCAACTGGCTACCTTGGTGATAATGCAATGTTCAAAACTTTAGTAAGCACCCCAATTTCACAAGGTGGTGCGATGTTCTTAGAAAAAACTTCTATGCGTGCAGCAGAGGGTCAATACAATTTAACAGACGCTTTAGGTCTTGCTAAACACAATGCTGATTTATTAGTAGGTGGAAGCACAAGACAATTTATATTGAATTCTCAAGGTACTTTGTTTGCTGATACAGCTGGAAATATTTTGATCAATGAGTCAGGTGCTTACGCTCAATTGTCTAAGCGTTTCTTAGATGATTTATTCAAGTTCTCATTCTCTGGTCGTTATGATAAGAATGAAAACTTTAAAGGTCGTTTTACACCAAGAGCAACGATGGTTGTGAAATTAGAAAAGGACCATAATTTACGTGTGTCTTATCAAACAGCTTACCGTTTCCCAACGACTCAAAACCAATGGATCAACTTATTAGTTGGTGGTGGTACAAGATTAATGGGTGGTTTGCCTCAGTTAAGAAATTTCTACAAATTCAATACCAATCCTGCTTATTCTTTAGCGAGTGTGAATGCATTTGGTGCTTCAGCAATGCAAGGTGCTCCAAATCCAAGTTTATTGAAAGTACAAGCCTTCCCAGAATTCAAACCTGAGTCAATGACTTCTTTTGAAGTGGGTTACAAGGGTTTAGTAGCTAAAAAATTATTGATCGATTTCTATTACTATTTTGGTAAGTATGAAAACTTCATTAGTGGTGTAACTGTATTACAATCTAGAAATGCAGCAGCGCCTAGTCCATTAGATGTATTATCTGCAGATAAGCGTATTGCTTATTCTATTTCTACTAACTCTACTCAGGAAGTAAAAACTTCTGGATGGGGTCTTTCATTAGACTATTTATTACCTGCTAACTTTACAGTATCTAGTAGTATTTATGGAGATAAAATTGGAGGGTTAGAAGAAGGATTTATTGCTTACTTCAACACGCCAAAAATGAGAGCAAACTTTGCATTGAATAATAGTGGTTTTGCATTAAAGAATCGTTTAGGATTTAGCGCAATCTATCGTTACCAAGATGGCTTTACTTACGAAGGAACATTCGGAGTAGGTCAAGTATCTTCTTTTAACACATTAGACGCTGTATTAACTTACAAATTACCTGCCATGAAGTCCTTGATTAAAATGGGCGGTACCAATATTATGAACACTTATTATAACACTGCACATGGTAGTCCAGCAATTGGTGGATTGTACTATGTAAGCTTTGCTTATAACGTGTTTTAAAGCTACTCAGATGGGTTAGTTCCTAATCCCTTCCCGATTTTCGGGAGGGGATTTTTTTTACATCTATTCTTAGTTTTTCCTTGATAAAACGCTATTTTTGCATTTCAAAATAAAAATAATTTTTCCATGCGATCAATAGCCTTTAGAGAAGCCTTACGCGAAGCAATGAATGAAGAGATGCGAAGAGATGAGCGCGTATTTTTAATGGGTGAGGAAGTAGCAGAATACAATGGTGCTTACAAAGTAAGTCAAGGCATGTTGGCTGAATTTGGACCAAAAAGAGTCATTGATACACCTATTTCTGAATTAGGTTTTACTGCAGTTGCAGTGGGTGCAGCACAAAATGGATTAAG
>JBILCS010000089.1:0-6732 GCA_044353005.1 Sediminibacterium sp.
TAAGACCTATTGTTGAATTCATGACTTGGAACTTTGCAGTTTTGCCATTGGATCAAATTTTAAATACAGCCAGCAAAATGTTGGCAATGAGTGGTGGTCAAATTGGCTGTCCAATTATTATGAGAGGACCTAATGGAAGTGCTGGTCAATTGGGTGCGCAACACTCCACAGCTTTTGAAAGTTATTTAGCGAATATCCCTGGTATCAAAGTGGTATCACCTTCGAATGGATATGACGCAAAGGGTTTATTAAAACAAGCAATCCGTTACGAGGAAGATCCAATCATGTTCTTAGAAAGCGAAGTGATGTATGGAGATAAATGCGAAGTGCCTGAAGAAGAATATTATATCCCATTAGGGAAAGCAGACGTGAAGCGTCCAGGTAGAGACATTACGATTGTCTCTTATAATAAAATGATGAAGGTCGCTTTATCCACTGCAGATGAATTAGAAAAAGAAGGCATCAGTGCAGAAGTGATTGATCTAAGAACCATTCGCCCTTTAGACTGGATGACAGTATTGGAGAGTGTAAAAAAAACCAACCGTTTAGTGATCATTGAAGAGCAATGGCCTTTTGCTTCCGTGTCATCTGAACTAAGTTATCGTATACAAAAAGAAGGGTTTGACTATTTAGATGCCCCAATCAGAAGAATTACAAGTGCAGATGCACCAATGCATTATGCCCCTAATTTAACTGCATTGGCTATTCCCGATGTAAGCCGTTCAGTGAAATTGGTTAAAGAAGTGTTACAGCAATATAAGTAATTACTAAATCCTTGTATTTAACCATTTAAACAGCCTCCTTACAGCTAATAAATATTTTATTTAATATCCCTCACAAAGGGATATTTTTGTAATATCTAATTCTAAGATTATGGGCATGATCCTTTTTATCCTTTATTGGTTGGGCTGGCATTTCGGTATTTATACCATGTTGAGAAAAGCAGGTGTGCCCGCAAACAAAGCCATCATTCCAATTTATAATACTTGGGAAGTGGTTCAACTTTGTAAGATTCCAAAAATTTGGTTTTGGATACAACTTATTCCAATTCTGGGTCAATTTGTAACATTATGGATCACGATCCTATTTGTGATGCATTTTAAGAGAGTAAATTTAATCCATCATACACTAACGGTGTTCTTTCCTTTTATCTATTTACCATACCTAGGATTGGATAAAAAAGAAAAATGGCATGGTGATGAAGCATTAGCACATTACCATAAGCCAGCATCAAGAGAATGGGTGGATGCAGGGGTGTTTGCGATTGTAGCTGCCACATTAATTAGAACATTTTTATTTGAAGCATATGTGATTCCAACAGAAAGTATGGAAAAGACTTTATTGGTGAATGATTTTTTATTCGTCGATAAAGTGACTTATGGTGCAAGAATTCCACAAACGCCAATATCATTTCCTTTTGTACACAATACATTGCCGGGAGCGCCAACAACGCCGTCTTATTTAAAATGGGTTCAACTGGATTACAAACGATTCCCTAAATTAAGGGAGGTCAATAGAAACGATGTGGTTGTCTTTAATTTTCCAGCAGGAGACACGATTATCAACCTGCCAGAATTTGGTTCTAAGATTCCATACTATGATGTTTTAAGAAGTCCTCAATACAATAATGACCGTGCAAAATTGCAGGCAGATTATCCAATTTTAGTGCATCCAATGGATAAGACAGACAACTATATTAAAAGATGTGTTGGTATTCCAGGAGATGTCATTGAAATTAAAAAAAGTCAATTATGGGTGAATGGCGCACCAGCATTGGTAGCCCCGTTTATGCAAACAGAATATATTGTAGAAACAGATGGTAGGCCTCTAGCAGAAGATTTTATTCAAGACAGTTTAGGGATCAACATCAATGAAGCAACAGCTGATTTTCAATTTGTAGAAGGGCAACCCAATACGTTAAAATTAAACCTCACTGCAGCTGCTGCTTTAAGTTTAAAAAAATTACCGAATGTAAAATCGGTTGTCTTATTTGAAGACCAGAATGTGGGCTATACCTTCCCAAATGACATCCTACATTTTCCTTGGACTGCTGATAATTTTGGGCCATTACGTATACCAAAAAGAGGGGATCAAGTGCCATTGAATGATAGTACGATAGAACTTTATAGAAGAATTATTGAAGGGTATGAGCAACAAAAATTGACAACCCAAAATGGCCAATACTTTATCAATGGTAAAGCAGCTAACACTTATACCATTCAAGAAAATTATTATTGGATGATGGGAGACAATCGTCATCGTAGTCAAGATAGTCGTTATTGGGGTTTTGTGCCTGAGACCCATATTGTTGGTCGCGCAGCTTTGATTTGGTTTAGTTATAGTCAATCCATTAGATGGAATAGGCTCTTTAATTTGATAAAATAAAAAGCATGCAAAAAAAATTCGAATTTGAATACGAAGAGTTGGATGCGAAAGAAGCTTTAGGTTCGGAAGATTTAGTTTTATTAAATGCTGCTTTTAAAGCAGTGGATACAGCTTTTGCACCTTATTCAAAATTTAAAGTGGGTGCAGCTGCAAGATTATCAAACGGTCAAATTATTTTAGGATCCAATCAAGAGAGCGCAAGCTATCCAGTTGGTATATGTGCAGAAAGAGCCCTGTTAAATAGTATAGGAAGTCAATTTCCAAATGAAACCATTCAAGCCATGGCCATCAGTTATATGCCAAATGGTGTTGCGTCAGATCATCCATTATCACCTTGTGGAATGTGTCGACAATCCTTATTAGATTACGAGTTAAGATACAAAGGTCCAATCAAGCTTATTTTAGCTGGTCAAACAGGGAAGGTCATGTTGATTCCATCCGCTTCCCATATACTCCCATTTGGCTTTACTGGCTCTATACTAGGCAAATAAGGTTTGCACACCTAGTCCAATCCTGAATTCATGTTGAAGTAGCCATTTTTTTCTGGATAAGCCCCATGCATAACCAGTCAAATTACGATCAGAACCAATAATTCTATGGCAGGGTACAATAATAGCAATCTTATTTTTTCCATTGGCAGATGCAGCTGCTCTTATCACTTTAGGCGCCCCTAATTTTTTTGCAAGTTCGGCATAACTCATTGTTTTTGCATAGGGGACTTCATATAACTCTTTCCATACCTTTTGTTGAAATTCAGTTCCTGATTGGTGGATGGGTACAGTAAATTGAGTCCTACTTCCATTAAAGTAGTCTATTAGTTCATCTATACATTGATGAATGATCGCTGGGCTCTCTATCCCTTCTGTGTTTGAACTAGGTTCAGCGTCTTCAATAAAAGTGAGTGCATGGATGCATTCGATATCCGCAACAATTTTTATTCGACCAATTGGGCTGCTATAAATATGTTCGAATAGTTGTTGCATCCTTAGGGTAGTTTGATCCTTAATCTAATAATTTGGCCAATTCTATTAAATCATCTTGTTTGAATTGTAGTGTTGGACTTTGAAAACACTTTGCAAATTCAAGAATCATTTTTTTAATCACTCTTTGATTGGAAAGGCGCTTATAATAAATTGTCTTGGGCTCAATATTGTGCCTTAAAAAATATTGGTCCATATCTTTTTGAGAAAAAGGATGTCCGGATGTGCCTTCTACATAAAATTGTATAAATTCTTGAGGATTTGGTACAATTTCATGCGGTTCCCAGTCTGCACTAAAATAGGCAAGAATACATTGCTTTGGAATATTGATCCATTCGGCATGAATTTCTAATTGTTGACATAATTCAGCATAGATCAAGGAATTCGCAAATGCATTTCCTGGTTTAGATTGAAGTGGGGAGGATACTAAAAAATCTTCTGGATTTTCATAACCAACTTCGACCCCTTTTATTTGATAGTAGCTAAACAAAATATTCCGAATGACATTTGCTTGTTCTAAAGGTGTCAAATAATTATTTAATTCAAGCCAGATATTGCGTCTAATTTTTTCTAATTGATGTCTTAAAGGGTCCAATGCCAATTCAGGGAACTGGTATTTAACTAAAATCAATGCACCTTCAAAAAGAGAAGGTTTAGGCATGGATGCCCAGTCCGTTAATTGTTGCTGAGTGTCTTTTAAACGAAGTCGGTAAATCATTTTTTCGATCCGCTCTAATGTCGTTTCCTCTAAAGTATTTTCCCATAGATTTTCCAAATCGGGAATGATAGGCGTGCCGTAGTCCAATAATCTATTTGCTATTGTACTAAATACTTCCTCATCAGGGTCGTCCATGAGGGTAAATAAGGCTTTTATTTCTTCATTTTTTGGCAACATGGGTAATAATGGCTTGCTTTTTCTTATTCAAATTGACAAAAAAAATAACAAATAACCGATTTAAGTTATACATCCCTGTGGATATAAAGTTGATCCATGGCATACTATTGTGCATTGTTTAACGTTGGCAGATTTTTTAGGTGGGTTTTAACATATTTAAGCCATTATCAGCCATTAAAAGACGTACTTTGTGTATACTAAAGTCTAAATTTATCTATGCAAACTCAACCTGTTTCAGTTCCTAAATTTACGGTCGTGCAGAAGTCATTACATGCCGAATTAAAGAAGAGAGTGAACCAATATCTAGAAGAGCATACTATTCGAGGCACAGGTAATTATAAGCTATTTACAAAAGCAGTTATTCTTATCAGCTTATTTTTAATCACCTATGTTCATTTGGTATTTTTTACCCCACCAACAACCATTGCGATTGTGGAGTGTTTATTTTTTGGCGGCCTAATTGCAGCCATTGGATTCAACGTCATGCATGATGGAAGTCATGGTAGTTTTAGCAAATACGCATGGTTAAATAAATTAGCTTCTTCGTCTATTAGTATTCTTGGCGCGAGCCGTTTTATGTGGAGCATGAAGCATGTCACAATTCACCATACGTATACGAATATCGACGGTGTAGATGATGATATAGAAGTAGGGGCTTTGATGCGTATGGCGCCAACACAAAAACATTTTTTAGCACATCGTTTCCAACATATTTATTTTGTAATTCTTTACATGTTATTGTATGTGTTTTGGCTTTTCTTTACTGACTACAATAAATATTTTAAGCGTAAAATTGGTTCTATTCCTTTGAAAAAAATGGCCATTGCAGATCATCTAGAATTTTGGATTGTAAAAGTGTATCATGCAGCCATCTTTGTTGTGGTGCCTATCCTTATGTTAGGCTGGCAAGCTTGGTTGATTGGATTTATTTTGAGTACATTTTTTGCTGGCTTTATTTTAAGTATTGTATTTCAGTTGGCGCACACGGTAGAACATACAGCATTTCCAACTGCGATTCAGCCAGAGAATAGAATGCCAGACGAATTTGCAGCACACCAAATTCAAACTACGGCTAATTTTGCTACAAAAAGTAAGTTGGTTAGCTGGTTAGTAGGCGGGTTGAATTTTCAAATTGAACACCATTTGTTTCCAAAAATATCACATGTGCATTATCCTGCAATTAGTAAGATTGTAAAAGAAGCCTGTGCAGAATTCAAATTGAATTATATTGAATACCCAACTGTTTTAGAGGCTGTTAAAGCACATGTTCAATTCTTAAAATCGATGGGAAACCCAAGCCCATCTATTGCATAATTAAAAAACTATTAGGGGTCTCATATAAAAGCCCTTAGAAAAAATACAATAATCATTCACGCTCTGCTCGCAAGCTCGAAAGTTCGTTCATGATTAGTATTTCTTTCTAAGGGCTTTCTTTATTTTGTAATGCCTTTGAAATTATTTTATGCTTTCTTCTTTCTTGCAGTTTTACGAGGAGGGTTCTTTTTCAATTCTTCGATAATCGCCTTCACTTCCTCAATGGTCAAGTCTTCTACTTTTTCTTGCTGCTCTTTTGTGAGTTTGAAATTGCGTAAGCCTTGCTTAATATAAGGTCCATAAGGGCCTCTTAACAATTGAATTTTTTCTTTTTCAAATACTTTGATCGTACGTTCATCTTTTGCCTTGCGCTTTTCAGCAATCATTGGCGTCAATTCCTCGAGCGTAACTGTGTAAGGGTCCATTTCCTTGTTCAAAGAGTAGAACTTCTTACTATGGGCAGCATAAGGGCCAAATCGGCCAATATTTACAGAGACTTCTTCATCTTCAAATAAACCTAAGGTTCTAGGAAGCTTAAATAATTCCATCGCTTCATCGTAACTGATTGTTTCGATACTTTGAGAAGCCTTTAATTTTGCAAATTTTGGTTTTTCTTCTTCATCCTGGTGGCCAATTTGAACCATTGGGCCATACCTGCCCATACGTGCAATCACTTTCTTACCTGTTATTGGGTCAAAACCTAATTCACGTTCTCCTTTTGCGCGATCAGCTGTTTCTAAAGTATGTTCAATAGTTTCATGGAAGGGTTGGTAGAAATTCTCCAACATCTTACTCCACTTTAATTTGCCATCCGCAATTTCATCAAATTCTCCTTCGATTTTTGCAGTGAATCCAAAGTCCATTACTTTTTCGAAATGTAATTTCAAAAAGTCAGTAACGACTAAGCCTAAGTCAGTAGGGGATAATTTATTCTTTTCTGCACCAGTGATTTCAGAAGCCGTTTCTGTTTTTATTTCATCTTTTGGATTCAGTGAAAGAATCTGGTAAATTCTTTTTACACCTTCTTTCTCTCTTTTCTCTACATAATTACGTTTCATGATCGTCGTAATGGTAGGCGCATAAGTAGAAGGTCTTCCAATTCCTAATTCCTCTAGTTTTTTCACCAAACTTGCTTCGGTGTATCTCGAAGCTGGACGG
>JBILCS010000005.1:0-41968 GCA_044353005.1 Sediminibacterium sp.
GCAGGTGTATGATTATGTAAAGCATAGTGCAGATTACGGTATCACAACTACAGGCGTAAATCATGATTTTGGTGCAGTGATTAAGCGTAGTCGTGGTGTAGCAGATAAGATGAGTAAAGGTGTTCAGTTCTTGATGAAGAAGAATAAGATTGATGTGATTATGGGTTACGGAAAAGTACATTCAAAAGGCAAAGTAGAAGTAAAAGCTGCGGATGGAACTACACAAGTAATCGATACAAAATATATTGTACTTGCTACAGGTGGTCGGTCAAGAGAATTACCAAACTTAAAGCAAGATGGTAAAAAAGTAATGGGCTACAGAGAAGCGATGGTGATGGAGCAACAACCAAAGAGCATGATCATTGTTGGTAGTGGTGCAATAGGTGTTGAATTTGCTTATGTGTATAATAGCATGGGCACTAAAGTGACGATTGTTGAGTTTGCACCAAGAATTGTTCCAGTAGAAGACGAAGATATTTCTAAGGAATTAGAAAAGCAATATAAGAAGCAAGGCATCGAGATCATGACCAACGCATCGGTTGAGTCAGTGGATACAACTGGTGCTGGTGTGAAAGCTTTAGTTAAAAAATCAGATGGTACGACTATGACTTTAGAAGCAGATGTGCTTTTAAGTGCTGCAGGTGTCGTTGCGAATCTTGAAAATATTGGTTTAGAACAAAACGGTATTAAAGTAGATAAAGGAAGAGTTGTGGTAGACAAATTTGGACAAACAGCTGTTCCAGGAATTTATGCGATTGGTGATTGTTCTCCTGGCCAAGCATTAGCGCATGTGGCTGCTAAAGAAGGGATCAATGCTGCAGAACATATTGCGTATATGGAAAAGAAGCATGCACATATGCCAGAAGGAATTGACTACAACAATGTTCCAGGATGTACTTACTGTATTCCTGAAATCTCTAGCGTAGGTTATACAGAAAAAGCAGCGAAGGAAGCAGGATATGAAATCAAAGTTGGTAAGTTCCCATTTGTAGCAAGCGGTAAAGCTTCTGCAGCGGGTGCGACCGAAGGTTTTGTGAAAGTAATCTTTGATGCAAAATATGGCGAGTTCTTAGGATGTCATATGATTGGTATGAATGTAACAGAAATGATTGCTGAAGCTGTGGTAGCTCGTAAATTAGAAACCACTGCGCATGAAATTTTAAACGCAATTCATCCACACCCAACAATGAGTGAAGGCTTGAAGGAAGCAACAGCTGCTGCTTATGGCGAAGCAATTGATATCTAACTAGCTTGGAATAAAATATAGAATGGCTCGTGCTTCAAATGATTTTGAATGCGGGCCATTTTTAATAAGGTTGAATATATAAACGGATTTTAAGGAACAATGCACAATGAAGTACGAAAAAGAAATTAATAGAAGAAAAAGCTTTGCCATCATCTCTCACCCGGATGCGGGTAAGACGACCTTGACAGAGAAATTATTGTTATTCGGTGGCGCCATTCAAACTGCAGGTGCTGTAAAAAGCAATAAAATTAAAAAGCATGCCACTTCGGATTTCATGGAGATTGAGCGTCAAAGAGGTATCTCTGTTGCCACTTCGGTGATGTCTTTTGAATACAAGGGTAATTTGATTAATTTATTGGATACACCAGGGCACAAGGACTTTGCAGAAGACACTTACAGAACTTTAACTGCAGTGGACAGTGTGATATTGGTGATAGATTCTGTGAATGGGGTGGAGCCTCAAACAAGAAGGTTGATGGAAGTGTGTAGCATGCGTGCCACACCGGTGATTGTATTCATTAATAAGATGGACAGAGATGGTAAAAACAGATTTGATTTATTAGAAGAGATAGAAGCAGAATTAAAAATTTCTTTACACCCAATGACTTGGCCAATTAATAGTGGTAAAGAATTTAAGGGGGTGTATAATTTACATGATAAAAGTTTACGTTTATTTACAGCAAGTACAAAAGCAGATGACGAAGATGTCGTAGCGATTGGTGATTTGTCCAGCCCGGTCTTACAACAAAAAGTGGGTGACCGTGATGCCGATTTATTAAGAGAAGATGTAGAATTAATTGATGGGGTATATGGTGCATTGAATCCGGCTGATTATTTATCTGGTGCAATTGCCCCTGTATTTTTTGGCTCTGCTGTGAATAATTTTGGGGTCCAAGAAATGTTGGAGACCTTCATTCAAATTGCGCCAACACCGCGTGACAGAGAAACAAGTGTCAGAAAAGTACAAGCAGGTGAAGACAAGTTCAGCGGATTTATTTTTAAGATCCATGCCAATTTAGATCCAAAGCACCGTGATAGAATTGCTTTTATGCGTGTATGCAGTGGCAGGTTCGAGCGCAATAAATATTATACCCATGTTCGCTTAGACAAGGACGTACGTTTTACCAATCCTTATACTTTTTTAGCACGCAGTAAGGATATTGTGGAGGATGCTTATCCGGGTGATGTGGTGGGTCTTTTTGACACAGGTAATTTTAAGATTGGAGATACACTCACCGAAGGAGAGAAGTTTTATTTTACAGGTATTCCAACATTCTCTCCAGAGATTTTTAAAGAATTGGTGAATAAGGATCCAATGAAGACCAAGCAATTGGAGAAAGGCATTCAACAGTTAACAGACGAAGGGGTGGCGCAGTTGTTCACCCAATTTGGTGGCAATAAAAAAATCATTGGTTGCGTAGGTGACCTACAGTTTGAAGTGATTCAATATCGTTTGTTGCAGGAGTATGGTGCGGCTTGTGAATTTAGAACACTTCCTTTTTATAAAGCTTGTTGGTTAACTTCTACGGATAAAAATAAATTGAACGACTTCTTGCGTTATAAGCAGCAGAATGCGGCCGAAGACAAAGATGGCTCACCCGTGTATTTGGCACAAAGTGAGTGGTTCTTAAATACAGAGATCACGAATAATCCAGACATTACATTCCACTTCACCAACGAAGTCAATAAATAAAAAAAAATTACGAATTGGATTCGTTAAACCTATTTTATGAAGTCAAAAACTTTAAAGCAGAACAAGGTCAATATCATCACACTAGGTTGTAGTAAAAACTTGGTGGATAGTGAAATGTTGAGTGGTCAATTGGTAGCCAATGATATTGACGTGGTGCATGAAAATAAAAAGTTAGACCATAATATTGTGGTAGTCAATACCTGTGGATTCATTGACAAAGCAAAAGAAGAGAGCGTGAATACGATCTTAGACCAAGTGGCTTTAAAGAAGAAAGGCAAATTAGATAAGGTTTATGTGACGGGTTGTTTAAGTGAAAGATACAGAGGCGACCTAGCTGCAGAAATACCAGAAGTAGATGCTTGGTTTGGTACCATGGAATTGCCATTGATCTTAAATCAATTGAACGCCGATTATAAAGCAGAATTATTGGGAGAGCGCTTATTGAGTACCCCACAGCATTATGCGTATTTAAAAATTAGTGAAGGTTGTAACCGTACTTGTTCATTTTGTGCGATTCCTTTAATGCGCGGACAACACGTCAGTAAAACCATCGAGCAATTGGTGGACGAAACAAAAGGCTTGGTAAAGAAAGGAGTGAAAGAATTGATGTTGATTGCGCAGGAATTAACTTATTATGGATTGGATATTTACAAAGAGCGTGCCTTGCCTAAATTATTACACGCTTTAGCAGATATTGAAGGCGTGGAGTGGATCCGTTTACACTATGCGTATCCTTCAAAATTTCCTTTAGACATATTGGACGCCATGCGTGAACGAGATAATATTTGTAACTATATTGACATCCCATTGCAGCATGCAAGCAATAATATGCTAAAAGCCATGCGTCGTAATATTACTAGAGAAGAAATGACCGAATTGATTCAGGAAATTAGAAAGCGCGTGCCGGGTATTGCCATTCGTACGACTTTGATTGCTGGATTCCCAGGAGAAACATTGGAAGACATAGAAGAATTAAAGGCATTTTTACAATTGCATAAATTTGATCGTGTGGGCATCTTCACTTATAGCCACGAAGAAAATACAAGTGCGCATGATTTAGTAGACGATGTGCCTGCAGCAGAGAAACAACGCCGTGCAGAAGAGATCATGGAAGTACAACAGGAGATTAGCCTTGAAATCAACCAATCCAAAGAAGGGCAGATCTTAAAAGTATTGGTGGACAAAAAAGAAGCTGGTCGTTATTTAGGCCGCACTGAATTTGATAGTGTGGAGGTAGACAACGAAGTGGTGATCAATACTAATAAAAGATTGAAGCCAGGTGATTTTGTAATGGTAAAAATTACAAAAGCGTACGACTATGATTTAGAGGGCGACTTAGTTGACTAGTAAAAGCAGCCACAGTGGCTGTACTAGCAATAAAGTACCCAATCAAAATATAGCTACTCGCAGTTGAATAGTTTTGTAGTCCAAACCATCCACCATAATAAAGGATGCACCCAACACAAATTATATTCTTCACTATTTCATAGATCATTGCTCTAGGATTGCGGTCCATGAATTCTGTTAAAGCATATACTTGTGCAAATATGAATAAGCCATAGTACATCATATTGGTAAGTCCTATACTAGATACATTGCCAAACAAGTAACTTACAATTAAGAGCAAGCAAAATAGTTGAATCCATAAATAAATGATCATCCCTTTTGGAGCAGGGGTATCGTATTTTTCAAAATGGTACACATCTTCAATTTTGTACACAGGATATTTTTCAACTACATCTGCGGGTCTCCATCCTAGTGGCATTAACCAAACACGTAATTTATCTTTCCAACTTTGTGTATGCCAAGCATCTTTCATTAATAACCAAAGATGCATAAAATTTATTTTGATGGGATTCCAAGTGCGCACTGGTCTTGTAACACCATATACAGCAGTGATTGCAGGGGTTTCTTCTTGGAAAGTGCCAAACATACGATCCCAGAAAATAAATATCTGACCATAGTTCTTATCTAAATATTCTGGGTTGATGGCATGGTGCACACGGTGATGTGCTGGTGTTACAATAATGTATTCTAGCCAACCCATTTTATGGATATGTTGTGTATGGTACCAAAACTGCGCAAATAAATGTAAAGGTGCTACCACGGCAATCACTTCTTGTGGCACGCCAAACATAGCAGCTGGAATCAATAGAAATGCGTAAATCCTAAAATACACCGAGATACTTTGTCTCAATGCACAGGCTAAATTAAATTCTTCACTACTATGATGTACGATATGGTTGTTCCAAAAAAAGTTTACAGTATGTGCTAAACGGTGCACCCAATAGCCTGCAAAATCTAAAGCTAAAAATGCAATCACATAAAGCATCCAACTAGACTTCACTTGATAAATAGTTAAGTGTTCCACCAACCAACTATAACTGATTATGGCAATGCTCAACCCTAAAACATCTTTGGTTGAATTGGTGACCCCCGAGCTTAGGCTCGAAATCATATCCATTGTTCTAACGGTATCATTGCCCTTGCGCCATCCGTACCATTTTTCAAATAGTACCAATAACAGAAATAGGGGCATAGCAATAACAAGAATTTTACCGTAGGTTTCCATAGGGGCTAGTTTTAAGCGAGCAACTTTCGCCCTATAAAAGTATTATTTTTCTTTCAATATTGAATAAAATGCCTTTATCAATGCATTTTTCCCGAAATTTGCAGATGATGTCTCAAAGCAGTATGCATATCCCATTTAGTTCAACGCATGTATTCTCTACATTAATCAATGATTATTTAGAGGGTAAAGGCAAGGCGATGGATTTTGTGCAATATGCGTCGAATGTAGATGGTTACAAAGCAGCGATAGAAGGCCGAAAAAAATATCCAATCAATCGAAACTTATTGTTTGATGTATTAACAAAACAATATAGCAATCTTCCACAAGAAAAAGCAGTCCATGATCAGATTGCTTTGTTAAAAAAGGATACGACTTTTGTTGTGACCACGGCACATCAACCGAATTTATTTACTGGACCCTTGTACTTTTTTTATAAAATTATACATGCTATTCAACTAGCTGCTAGTTTAAAAGCAACATTTCCTGAATATGATTTTGTGCCAGTGTATTATATGGGGTCCGAAGATGCGGACTTGGACGAAGTAGGTGCATTTAATTTAGACCATAAGAAATGCCAATGGGTGACCAAACAAACTGGTGCGATTGGAAGAATGCAAGTGGATGATGCTTTATTACGCTTATTAAAACAATTAGAAAGCTACTGGTCCATACTTCCTCAAGGACAAAAAGCATTGGAGATTTTAAAAGAAGCGTATCAGAAAGGTAAAATCATTAGCGAGGCGACATTGTCTTTTGTACATGCATTTTTTGGATCAAAAGGATTGTTGGTGTTACAGCCCGATGATGCCACACTTAAAGCTGCATTTGTTCCAGTGATGGAAAAGGAATTACTGACGCAGTTTTCTCATCAAGCCATACAGCCAGCAATTGCTGCATTGTCAAAAGACTACCATGTACAATCCGAAGGCCGTTCTATTAATTTATTTTATTTAAAAGACAATTTAAGAGCAAGGATCGAAAAGCAAGGCGAATATTTTAAAGTGGTGGATACGGATATTCAATTTACAGAAAAAGAAATCATTGCAGAATTGCATCAATATCCAGAAAGGTTCAGTCCTAATGTTATTTTAAGAGGGGTCTATCAGGAAACTATTTTACCTGGTGTTGTTTTTGTTGGTGGAGGAGGAGAGTTAGCCTATTGGATGGAATTAAAAAATGTGTTTCAACAAGTTGGTGTGCACTATCCTTTATTACAACTTCGAAATTCTTTTTTATTGATGCGTCAAAAGCAAGCTGAACAATGGGCTGCCATGAAGTTTGAGGAACAAGATTTATTCAAGCCAATCCTTGAATTAGAAATTACCTATGTAAAAAAACATGCATCACAAGCATTGGATTTACAGAATCAAATCAATCACTTAACGACTTTATATACGACGATCAAAAATGAAGTCGTAAAAGTGGACGCTACTTTAGGGACACATGCCGAAAATTTAGCGCAGCAAGCAAAAGCGAAATTATTAACATTAGAAAAGAAAATGCTACGTGCCGAAAGACGCAAGCAAACTGTTGCTATACACCGCATACATCGCATTAAAAAAGAATTATTTCCGCAAGATAATTTACAAGAACGCGAAGAACATTTTTCTAGTTGGGTAGGTCAATATGATGTATCCTGGATAGACACCATCATGGAACATTCTAAAGGCTTGGAGTCGAAATTTAGGATCATTAAATTTGACTAAGCGTCAAATTGATTCTCCCAATTTGTTTTCAATTGATTTACTTTTCCCAACACCTCAGTCTCCATTTGTAATTTGTAATCGTCCATTGCCAAAGCAATCTTTTCGTTATGCGTACCTAAAATTTGAGCGGCTAATAAACCTGCATTTTTAGCACCATTTAATGCCACCGTTGCAACGGGTACACCACCTGGCATTTGTAATATCGATAAAATAGAATCCCAACCATCTGCAGAGTTAGTCGATTTGATAGGTACTCCAATTACGGGCAAACTAGTTAAGGAGGCCACCATACCTGGTAAATGTGCAGCGCCACCAGCACCTGCTATAATTACTTGTAAGCCTCTACTACGCGCTGTTTTTGCATATTCCACCATACGATCTGGTGTCCTATGTGCCGAAACCACCGTTAATTCAAATGGAATATTGAAAGATTTTAAAATATCTGCAGCTGCCTGCATGATAGGTAAATCACTGTCACTTCCCATGATAATCCCTACAATTGGTTGGTTGGCCATAAAATGTATTTGATGCAAGATACAAATTCGTGTTTAAATCGGGATCAAATAGTCTCTTATTACCTTAATAAAAAGCTAATTTGTATACTTTAAATTACCCTAAAGCGCGTTTATAAAGTTGTATGGTGTTTTCCAGGCCTAGGTATAAAGCATCACTAATCAATGCATGCCCAATACTTACTTCGTCAATACTTGGAATAGATTGTATTAAATAAGGTAGGTTGAATCTATCTAAATCATGTCCTGCGTTAATACCTAGACCTATTTTTTTTGCTAAGGCTGCAGCGCTCATATAGGGTGCAATTGCAATTTCTTTATTTCCCGCAGCAAACTGCTTTGCATACATTTCGGTATATAATTCTATGCGATCAGTTCCTGTTGTTGCAGCAGCTTCTACCATTTTTTCATTCGGGTCTACAAAAATAGATACGCGAATGCCTGCCTTTTTAAACACCGCAATGATCTCTTTTAAAAAAGCTTGTTCTGTAATGGTATCCCATCCATGGTCGCTGGTTAATTGCCCCAAGGTATCGGGCACCAATGTTACTTGTGCTGGTTTAGTAGCCAATACTAGGTCGACAAATTTTTGTTCTTTTGGATTACCCTCAATGTTGAACTCTGTATGTATATTTTCCTTTAAATCATAAACGTCTTGGTATCGAATATGTCTTTCATCTGGTCTTGGATGCACCGTGATGCCTTGGGCGCCAAAACGTTCACAATCTAAAGCCACTTTTACTAGATCTGGGTTATTGCCGCCACGACTATTTCTTAGGGTCGCAATCTTATTTATGTTTACACTTAAATGAGTCATGAGCAAATTTAAGTTAATTTTGCATCTCAATTATCACCTCATGGCTTATTCTAATTTAGAAGCTTGTTTATTGGATTTAGAGCGCAATGGACAATTGCTCCGAATTAAGGAGGAAGTAGATCCTCATTTGGAAATGGCAGCCATCCATTTACGCATTCATGAACAAAAGGGGCCAGCCATTTTATTTGAAAAAGTGAAAGGTTCTAAATTCAGGGCAGCTTCTAATATTTTTGGCACATTAGAAAGAAGTGAATTTATTTTCAGGGATACTTTACCTCAGGTGAAAAAATTAATTGAAATCAAAATTGATCCTGTTGCTGCATTAAAAAATCCATTGGCTGCATTAAGTGCATTGCCAGCTGCGATCAATGCATTGCCTAAAAAAAATCCAATCAGTCAGCCAGTCACTTACGAAGAAATAAAAATTAGTGATCTGCCTTTGATCAAACATTGGTCCATGGATGGAGGTGCTTATGTTACTTTACCACAAGTGTATACAGAAGATGCAGACAAGCCAGGCATTGCAAATAGTAATTTAGGCATGTACCGTATTCAATTAACTGGTAATGAATACGAGCTAGATAAAGAAATTGGTTTGCATTATCAATTGCACAGAGGGATTGGGGTGCATCAAACAAAGGCCAATAAGAAAGGGATGCCTTTGAAAGTAAGTTGTTTTGTAGGCGGACCTCCAGCTCATAGTGTCGCTGCTGTGATGCCTTTGCCTGAAGGATTAAGTGAAATGAATTTTGCAGGTGTACTCGCAGGTAAAAGATTTGGATATACTTATAAAGATGGGTTCTGTTTGAGTACAGATGCCGACTTTGTAATTACTGGAGAAGTCTATCCAGGAGAGAATAAACCAGAAGGTCCTTTTGGAGATCATTTAGGGTATTATAGTTTAGAGCATAGTTTTCCTTTAATGCGTGTTCATAAAGTGTATGCGCGTAAAAATGCCATCTGGGCATTCACAGTGGTTGGAAGACCACCACAAGAGGATACGAGTTTTGGACAATTGATACATGCTATGACTGGGGCAGCTGTGTCCAATGAAATTCCTGGATTGAAAGAAGTGCATGCAGTAGACGCTGCAGGCGTGCATCCATTATTATTAGCGATTGGTAGTGAAAGGTACACGCCTTATTTAACCATCAAACAACCGGCTGAAATTTTAACCATTGCCAATCATATTTTAGGCACAGGTCAATTAAGTTTAGCCAAATTTGTTTTTATCACTGCGGACGATACCAATCAAATATCGACCCATCGTGTGCAGGCATATTTTGAATATATTTTATCAAGATTAGACCTTAGTAATGACATCCATTTTTACACTAAAACCACGATGGATACTTTAGATTATTCTGGCGAGGGTTTGAATTCAGGATCTAAAGTAGTAATTGCTGCATATGGAGATGTCAAAAGAACTTTAGCAAATTCTGTTCCTCAAAGATTACTGAATCTAAATATGAATGCAAGCCTAGTCATGCCAGGTGTGATTGCAGTCAATGCAATTGCGTATAATACAAATGCTTTACAGACTTTATTAGCTGGGCAGGGTGAAGCATTGCTCGAGCAAGAAGGTGTGGTATTGATGATTAGAACGGAAGATCCAACATGGATGGCAAGCGATTTAAATAATTTCTTATGGGCTGCATTCACAAGAACCAATCCTTCTCATGATATAGAGGCCATTGATGCATTTACAACAAATAAGCATTGGGGTGCAAAAGGGCCATTGGTATTTGATGCGACCATCAAACCACACCATGCACCGCCTGTATTAAAAGATGCAGAAGTCGAAAAAAAGGTAGATGTAATTTTAGAAAAGTACGGGTATTAAATTGCTACTTCGATCCAAGTGTGATCTGCTAATAATTTTACGGTAGCAATAAATTGTGCAAAAGGTCCTGCGCCACCGCCCCATTCATGAGGTGCGACCATCGACAAAACATGCAATCCGTCTTGCTTTTCATACACATGGTATATCTGTCCAATCTGTGGTTTAAATGTAATTTTTGCTTCGTAAATCATCATGCTCAATTCTTTTCTTTTACGAATTTCCTGAGCTTGTCTTGCAAGTAATTCAATTTGCTCTTTAATTTGATTGAGCTGCATATTCGTTTGGTCCTCCATTGCAGAGAGTGCCTTATGCTTGATGACCCCTTCTTTTGTTGGACGAATAGCTACGCTACCTGCAGAAGAGGCATAAGGTAATACACTTAATTGCTTATGGTAGACTTCGATATTTTTGAAAGGGCTTTGATCTTCTTTGAAACCCTCATGCGTTACTTTTAAAAAACCATTTGACAAAATCTCATGCACCACTTTAAGGCTGAGTATATCCTCCTTAAAAAATTGAACAGTTAAGCAAGAGGCATTGTTGATTTCGGCGCTAATGGTATTGGCTAATTCGGTATTGTCAAAAGCCATTGGTTGACCATTTGGGTTCACTTGATATTGCGCATAGAATGCATCGTTTTCTAAGTTGACCCAATTGTGGCTAAAACTCAATAAATGGCCATTCGTAACCGTCTCGATTTTATAATTACCCGATTTGGGAACTGTTTGGTATTCGAAATCACATTTCTCTGGAAATAACTGCCAGCTGGCTAAAAAATTGTAAGCTTGAACCATATAATAAATAACAATTTTAGGCTTAAATGGTTGAGTTAAGAAGGCTAAAAATTAGTTTATTTCAACATAATTTGGCTTCTCAACGATATTTGAATTGTACTTGTACCTTAAATTGGTAATGAGGCTAAAATTCCATGGACTTAGCTGCTGATTGGTTCTAGGGAAATAGAATCCTTTTAGTTCAATGGTCCCAAACACAAGGTTCTCATTTCTCACCCGAATGCCAGAGCCAAGTGAAGTATAAATATCCCCTTTTAAGATGGGGTCGCCTACAGTTCTTATATACGTTAGATTCCCGAATACAAATGGGGCAGACTTAAAGCCCAATAATGGACGGTTATTATAGAATACCGTTTCCCAGTTGGCCGATAAACGCGTGCCTCCTTTTATTTGTTCTCTATTGAGTTGGGGAATGCCATAAATACTATTGATTCTTAAAGCATCATTATATTTATTTTTCAAAGTTTGCGTCAAGCTTAAGTTTAAAATTCGTCTATAACCAAGACCATTGTTCAAGTATTTTAATTTACTAAATTGTTCTAAGCTTGTAAGAAATCGAATGTCTTGTAATGACTTGTTGATATAACTACTTGCAATATTGGCAATGGTATGAATATAGTTTTCTTTTTTTGAAAGTTGATATTGCTCAAACTTAAAACCAAGATATGCTGCTTTGTCTTTTTCTATTTCATATCTACCAGTTGTCCATGTTAAGGATTGACCAATGGGTAAATCCTCGTACCTGCCTAAGCCATATAAATACCTTGTCCGATAAACGGATTGTCTAACAAGGGTATAGGAAATCAAGTCTGCTTTTAGATTTTGATAGTTCCTGTCTAATTGCAATAAATAATCAACTGGTCTTTCTTTAAAATTATTTTCAAGATGTCTGTATTGAATAAACTGTCTGTATTCATTTATGTTCGTTCGTTTATATTGCTTTGTTATTTGATATCCAACCCAAATATCTGTATGCTTTAAATTATAGTTCAACTGCTGGTCAAAGATCGAGTCCCATTTTCCAGGAAAAACATTTTCATTGATAGTCTCTAAATATTCCATTCCGCCAAGCCATTTACTATTTGGATGTAGGATGGGTCTTTGAATACTGATATAGTTTTTTCTGGCAGATAAAAAATTGTTGGCTAGATTATTCCCAAATTGATTCACCCCCGCATTCATAGATATAAAGCTGCCAAAAATATTGCTCAGACCAACATCATATCCCCATCCTGATTTTGGGTTTCTCTTATTTTCAAAATTTTGAATCAATTGCACACTATTTCCAGTACCCAATAGATTAATATTATTGATTTTAGCTGAGTAAGCATTTTTATTATTAATCAACAGTTCTCCGCCATAGTTAAATAAATCTTTAGTAATTACTAGAATATCCACTTGATTGGTATCGTAGGGTGTAATAGTAGCTGTTATTTTAGCATCTTGAATATAAATTAAATCTCTGAGCCATTTTTCATTGTAGGCGATGATGGAGGGATCAAATACATCCCATTCTTTAAAAAACAGATTTTCTTCAATTCGTTTTTTATTGGTGTTTGATTGCAATGCATTTCCCATTTTTGTAAAAACATCCATTAGCTTAGAGTCATTGGCATCGATGCTAGTTGCTAAATTATACTGTTTAATTACAATAGCATTAATGCGTTTGCCTGTATAGGATTGCAGTGTTTTAATTTGATTGTTCAAATTAATCTTTGTACTATCCACCATCGATGTAGATTTTCCGGTAACGGCGTCTTCTAATTTTTGAATCAATTTATTTTGTGCAAATATATTTGGGGTAAAAAAGAAAGACCCAAGTAGGCAACATAAAAAAATTGAGGGGCACTTTTTTTTAAACATATTCGTTTTACAAGACTTTAACAGCTCTTTGCTTTAAAGAACTGATTGGAATATTCAACAGCTTACCAATTGGCTTGCCATTTCTGTAACTAATCACTCTTAAAATGGTTACATCTTCTGGTATAAGAAATGATTGACTATATGGATTGCTATATTGATCTGGCATGGATTCGTCGATGGTATAATAAAAATCTAATCCACCCACTTCACCTTCCATATTTGTAAATAATTCTCCTTTTGTATTTAAAGTTGTGGTTACAATTGGGTCATAGATGCTTTTTGCATATTTAATTTTAAGGGTATCTAATATAGCAAAATGACCTTCTACTTTTTTGGAAAACTTATTCCAATCCTTAGATGTTTTTGGAGACCATGCCACTTCAGCAATGGCCATGAGTCTTGGCCAAGCCATGTATTCTAGATTTCTAATATTCTGTAATTGCTCACTCCATAAATTACCTTGATTACCCAAAATATATTTAGCATCTACGCCTTCTGGAACTGGTTCAAAGCTATACGTCTTCTTCATTCTTAATCCGGCATACACAGCACCTTCTGCAGTGGCTTCGCCTTGGTAATAGTCCAGGTAATTATGTGAACTAGGACTCATCACCACAGGATGTTTTTGTTTGGCAGCTTCAGTACCACCTTTTATACCTCTCCAACTCATCACAGCAGCTTCTGGTGCCAATCCGCCTTCTAATATTTCATCCCAACCCATTAATTTTTTTCCTTTGGACTGCATGATCTTTTCTACTCGACGAACAAAATAACTTTGTACTTCCTCTTGATTTTTCAAATTTTCTTTTTGCATCAAGGCTTTAATATCCTCGCTTTTTGCCCAATTGTTTTTTGCAGTTTCATCACCACCCATGTGCATGTATTCAAATGGGAATAGGGTAGCTAGTTCTCCAAAAATCAAATCTAATTTTTCGTAGACTTCTTTTTTAGATGGATCTAAGTTATTATCAATTTTTGCAGTGATATGCCCATTCATGCCAGACCAATCTATAAAATCATCTCCTGCGTTCACTTGGTAAGGATAATCTGGCGTTGTGCTAAGTTGAGGGTAGGCTGCCAAGAAAGCCATGCTATGACCAGGCACATCAATTTCTGGCATGATTTCAATGTTCTTCGTTTTTGCATAAGCTACTAATTCCTTTATATCTTCTTGTGTATAAAACCCACCATAAGTTTTTGGTTCTTCTAAAGCAGGCTTAGTGATATTATGCCATTTACCAATTCGATTGGCTCTCCATGCACCCACCGAGGTTAATTTTGGCAAGGCTTTAATTTCTACCCTCCAACCATTGTCATCGGTTAAATGAAAATGCAATCTGTTTAATTTATACATCGCCATTTCATCCATCATCTTTTTTACTTCTGACACTGTAAAAAAATGTCGGCTCACATCCAACATAAATCCTCTCCATTCGAATCTTGGTACATCATTGATTTGAACATAGGGTAGGGTCCAATTGATTATTTTATCTGTTTGATTGCCGTAAATAGCTGGAGGGCATAATTGCAAGATACTTTGCCAGGCGTAGAATGCACCTGCATAGGTTTTTGCTTTTATATGAATGCCTTTTTCGTTAATGTTTAATTGATATCCTTCTTTGCCTAATGCATCGTCATTCACTTGTTCAAAACGGATGGTGGCATTCTTTTGATTGGATAGGATTGCTATTTTCCCTGTGACTGCATTCAATCTTGCACTCATTGATTTTCCGATCTCTTCAAATGCAGTAGGTACTTGAATCGTTATTTGATTTGGCAACTTAAATATTCCATTGCCAATTTGTATTGCACTTGGTTCTGGGATAAGTTTTACTTCTTGTGCTTGGATACTGCATGTTGTTAATAATGCTATTAAGAAGAGGCTATTTTTTTTGAAGACCATAATGTTATTTTTATTCGGTCCTTAAAGGTACTGAAAATAAAAAACCCATGCTGATAAAATCAACATGGGCTAATAGGGAGAAATTGTTATTTCTTTTTGTCTTTAAAGACTAGTATCTGTAAGCGTCAGACTTAAATGGACCTGCTTTAGGTATGCCTAAATAAGCTGCTTGCTCTTCTGTTAATTCGTCTAATTGTGCACCTACTTTAGATAAGTGTAAACGTGCTACCTTCTCATCTAAATGCTTAGGCAATACGTACACTTTATTTTCGTAGTTCTTATGGTTTGTCCACAATTCAATTTGAGCTAAAGTTTGGTTAGAGAAAGAGTTACTCATCACAAAAGATGGGTGACCAGTTGCACAACCTAAGTTTACTAAACGGCCTTCTGCTAAAACGATTACATCCTTACCATCAATATTATATAAATCTACCTGAGGTTTGATGGTGTCTTTAGTGTGACCATAATTTTGGTTTAACCAAGCCATATCAATTTCAATATCAAAGTGACCGATATTACAAACAATTGCTTTATCCTTCATCACTCTAAAATGCTTTTCGTTGATCAAGTCTCTACATCCAGATGCTGTTACAATGATATCTGCTTCTTTCACCGCGTCAATCATACGCTTTACTTCAAATCCATCCATTGCAGCTTGTAATGCACAGATAGGATCAATCTCAGTCACCATTACACGACAACCAGCACCACGTAAAGAAGCCGCAGAACCTTTTCCTACGTCACCGTAAGAACCCACTACTGCAACCTTTCCAGCCATCATGACATCAGTTGCACGACGAATCGCATCCACCAATGATTCTTGACAACCATATTTATTATCGAACTTAGATTTAGTTACTGAATCATTTACATTGATTGCTGGCATTGGTAAAGTACCTTTCGCCATACGCTCATATAAACGGTGTACACCAGTTGTTGTCTCTTCACTTAAACCTTTGATACCTGCAACAAATTGAGGATACTTATCTAATACCATATTGGTTAAATCACCACCATCATCCAAGATCATATTTAAAGGACGATCTTCGCCGCCGAAAAATAATGTTTGCTCAATACACCAATCTCCTTCTTCAATACTTTGACCTTTCCAAGCAAATACACCCACACCTGTTGCAGCAATAGCAGCAGCAGCTTGGTCTTGTGTAGAGAAGATATTACAAGAGCTCCACTTTACTTCGGCACCTAAAGCAGTTAAAGTTTCAATCAATACTGCAGTTTGGATGGTCATGTGTAAACAACCAGCAACACGTGCACCTTTCAATGGTTGACTAGGACCATATTCTTCACGGATACTCATTAAGCCTGGCATTTCTGCTTCTGCTAAACGAATCTCTTTACGTCCCCATTCTGCTAGGGTAATATCTGCTACTTTATAAGGTAGGCTAAAATCGATGTTTTGTAAACCTGACATAATTAATTATTTAGAATGTAAAGGTAGTTTTGTAGGATAAAATGACAAAATATTTGATATTTTTAGGATATTCAGCTATTATATCCTATTTTTATGATGATTTATGCTAAAATAATATGAAAAACACTGCTCCATTAGTAGATTCGGCTAGTCCTCAACAATCTATCTCCTTAGACGAGAAGGATTTAGCCATTTTACGCCTCTTGCAGGAAAATGCGAGGATTACGGTAAAAGAAATTGCTGATCAAATTCATTTGAGCACCACGCCGGTGCATGAGCGTATTAAAAGGCTAGAAGCCGGTGGGGTCATTAAACAATATGCCACTTTGATTGATGGGACAAAAGTAAAAAAAGGGTTGATGGTCATTTGTTATGTGTCTCTAAATCAGCACAGTAAGCAGTCGGGGGGGCAGTTTATTAAGCTAATAAATGACTTACCTGATGTGGTGGAATGCTATAGTATTTCGGGTGAATTTGACTTTATGTTGAAAATTGTGACCGAGGATATGAACAGTTATTACAATTTCCACGTGAACAAATTAAGCCAGGCCGACAATATAAGCCAGGTACAAAGCGTTTTTATAATGGGTGTCGTTAAACAAACCCATTTAATTGTATAATCATCATAACTCATGAAACACTTCATTATGAAATATAATAAGTATCTAGGTATGGGGTTAATCCTTTTGATAGTAGTGGGGTCTTTTTATAGTTTAAGACCAAATCATATTACAAGGGCTATTGTAATGCAATATCCTTTTGTTTTAGAATCAGTGAATGTAGTTTCTTTAAGTACCTATAGAGCAGATACTGCTGAAACAGATAGTACACCTTTAGTAACGGCGAGTGGTTTTAAATTAGATAGTTTGAATCCAAAAAAACATAGAGTGATTGCCATTAGTAGAGATTTAAAAGCGTTATTTTCTTTCGGAGATAAAGTAAAATTAACCAATGCCGGAAAGTTTGATGGTATTTGGATTATTCATGATGTAATGAATAAAAGATATAGAAACAAGATTGATATTTTAATCAATCATAGCGACCGCCAAATAAGTTTAGAAGGGGTGGTTATTTCTAAGATTTAAAAATGTATTTTTCTTAGAAGGTTAATCGCATGACATAGTCGTCCATAAAAAAGCCATTGCCGATATCGAATTTAAATTCTGATTCTTTTATAAAGCCATGCTTTAAATAGAAGCTGTAAGCTGTATTTAGTTTGTTGACTTGTAAAAATAAGGAGCTAGACCCTGCTGCTTTTGCAACTTCAATTGATTTATTTAATAAAGCTTTGCCAGCTCCAGTGCCTTGAGCTGTGGGAAGTACATATAATTTATTGAGTTTATGTGCTTTTGAGCCTTCAACTTTTTCAGTACTATTATTTTCTCCATCTTCAGGACTTACCGAACAAAATCCAATATCCTCCCAATCGCTATTATAGACATTGTCGAAATTGTCGAAATTAGAGTCTTTGATGCTTGCAATGTAAAATTCGCAACCCGTATTCATTTGTGTAGCTAAGGAGTCGTCACTATACATCCATTCCAGCATAAAATCAATTTGCTCCTGAGAAATTATATGCCCATAAGTGCTGGGCCATGTGCGCTCAGATACAGATCTGATAAAATCTCTGTCAGTTAAATCAGCCCGTGTTATTTGAATTTTGGTCATTGGATTAGTTTAACTATCCTATTTTTATACGCCTAACTGCGCTAAACTTTCTTCAATGGTTTGGATTCTAGCCAATGCATCTGCTTTCTTTTTTTGTTCTATAGCTAAAACTTCTGGCTTTGCATTTTGAACAAATTTTTCATTGCTTAATTTCTTTTCTACGCTTTCTAAGAATCCTTTTTGGTGTGCTAAATCTTTTAATAAGTTTTCTTTTAGACTTGCTGTATCAATTGCTTGATCTGCTACTAAATAGAATTTATCTTTTTCTAATGCCACTACAATACTTGAACCAATAGGGGCATTGGTATAGGCTACACTTTTCGCATTGACTTGCTTTGCTAAAATGTTTTGTATGATTTGGTAGGCTGCGTTATGATCTGATTGAATATGTACCTCAATCGCATCCTTTGGTTTAATTTGATTTTTATTTCTAGCATCACGCAAAGTAGAAATCACATTTTTTAAAAGTACCCCAGCGTGCAATACTGTTTCTTCTACTTTGCTTATTGGAGCCAATTCCTTCACACATAAATCCTGTGTTTGAGGTTTTAGCATATGATGAATCTCCTCTGTGATAAATGGCATGAAGGGATGTAATAATTGCAATAAATCATCATAGAATGCAATACTCTTTTCAAATACGGTCGCATGAATAGGTTGCTCATAACCTGGTTTGATCCATTCTAAATACCAACTGCAATAATCATCCCATATCAATCCGTAAATTGTTTTCAAGGCTTCACTTAATCGGAAAGTTTTAAGCATCTCGTCCACCTCTATTTGCGTGGCACTTAGTTTTGCCTGGAACCAATCCATTGCAAATGCTGCATCCTCAGGGATAGGGCCCTCTTGACTTTGACGTGGCTCCCACATTTTTAATAATTTGGTAGCATTCCAAAGTTTACTATTAAAATTTCTGCCTTGTTCTAATGTAGACTCATCAAATAATAAATCATTGCCCGCAGGAGAGGCAATCATGATACCAAAACGAACAGCGTCTGCGCCATATTGGTCTATCAATCCAAGTAAGTCTGGAGAGTTCCCTAAACTCTTACTCATTTTTCGTCCTTGCTTATCACGCACAATTCCAGTAAAGTACACATCCTTAAATGGAATCTTGCCCATGTATTCTTCGCCTGCCATGATCATCCTAGCCACCCAGAAGAAAATAATTTCTGGTGCGGTTACTAAAGTGCTAGTAGGGTAGTAATAATTTATTTCTGCATTGTTAGGATTGGACATGCCTTTAAATACTTCGATAGGCCATAACCAACTACTAAACCAAGTGTCTAAACAATCTGCATCTTGATACAATTCCTTGCCAACTGTTTCTGGATAAGTGGCATGCACTTTTTCAAGACTTGCTTCCACATACACATTGCCTTCTTGATCATACCATGCTGGTATTCTGTGGCCCCACCATAATTGTCTACTGATACACCAGTCTTTGATGTTCTCCATCCAATGACGATAAACATTTTTAAATTTAGCAGGATGAAAATGAATTTCATCCGACATTACTTTTTCTAAAGCTGGTGCAGCCAATTGCTTCATATCCACCCACCACTGTAAACTCAATCTTGGTTCCACAATCGCGTCTGTTCTTTCGCTAAAACCCACTTGATTCACATAGTCTTCTATCTTCACTAAATTTCCAGATACTTCTAAATCTGTGGCAATGATTTTTCGAACTTCTATTCTGTCTTTGCCAATATACATCGGCGCAGCTTCGTTCATTGTGCCATCCTCGTTCAAAGTTTCTATCACTTCTAAACCATGTTTTTGTCCTAGGTTAAAATCATTGATATCATGCGCTGGCGTTACTTTTAATGCACCAGTTCCAAATTCAATTTCGATATAATCATCTGCGATAATAGGGATGCGTCTATTGATCATTGGCACAAAAGCATGCTTGCCAATTAAATGGGTATACCTAGGATCTTTTGGGTGCACACAAATGGCAGTATCGCCAAAAATAGTTTCAGGACGCACAGTAGCGATTGTAATGAATTCATCACCTGGCAGATCTAATTTGTACCTGATATGGTACATCTTTCCGTTGACTTCCTTATGTATTACTTCTTCATCACTTAGAGCGGTCTTTGCTCTTACATCCCAGTTGATCATGCGTTTGCCACGATAGATCTTTCCTTTTTTGTATAAATCAATAAATACTTTTATAACTGTTTCATAATAGTCTGGGTCCATGGTAAACGAAGTACGCTCCCAATCCAAACTGCATCCCATCTTTCTTAATTGCTGTAAAATAATGCCGCCGTATTTTTCTTTCCACTCCCAAGCATAACTCAAAAATTCTTCTCGGCTTAAAGATGATTTAGCAATTCCTCTTTCTCTCAACATCGCAACCACTTTTGCCTCTGTGGCGATAGATGCATGATCTGTACCAGGCACCCAACAAGGATTCATCCCTTGCATACGCGCACGACGTACTAAAATATCCTGAATGGTATTGTTCAAGCAATGGCCCATGTGTAAAACACCGGTCACATTTGGAGGAGGGATGACTACGGTATAAGCTGGCTTGTCATTCGGCACACTATGAAAATAGCCTTGATCAATCCAATGCTGATACCATTTGGTCTCTACTGCTCCCGGTATAAAATTTTTACTCAATTCCATGCTAATTGCTTTTCCTATAATGAGTTACAAAAATAAGGAAAAGCCACTAGCTATTATTGACAAAAAAATGCGAACTTGGCGACTAATGGAATTTGCAATTGTAGACATAGAAACCACTGGCGGGATGCCCCATACACATGGGATCACCGAAATCGCAATTGTGATGCACAATGGCATAGAAGTAACCGGTAAATATGTGACTTTAGTGAATCCAAGACAAAAAATCCCGCCCTTTATTGTGAATATGACGGGCATTAGTGACGAAATGGTGGCCCAGGCACCGCTGTTTGAAGAAGTAGCACCTCAGATATACAATTTATTGAAGGACCGCATTTTTGTGGCGCATAATGCAAGCTTTGATTATTCTTTTGTTCGATATTTATTGGGTAAATCTGGATATGATTGGTCGGCACCTAAATTATGCACCATTCGTTTAAGTAAAAAAGTATTTCCTGGTTTACAAAAATATGGACTAGGCTCTTTGACGCGTGACCTTGGTATCCGCATCGAAGGTCGACATAGAGCTTGGGGAGATGCGCAAGCCACCGCCGAAGTCTTGACCATGGCGATTGAAAAAGAGGGGATGGCGCCAATCCATTATTTATTGGCTAAAAAAGAAGTCAGAAAAAAAATTGTGCCACCCACAGATGCATCAAGTGAGGATTAATACTCCGCTGTCACCCCTGTATAATTTTGAGGCGTGATTTTCTTTAATTCTTTTTTCAGAGCAACAGTAATTTTTAGTCCATCAATGAATTTGTGCATTGATTTTTTATCAATCTTGCTATTGCCTCTTGTTAAATCCTTTAATGCCTCATAAGGATTAGGATATTGTTCACGACGCAAAATGGTTTGTATTGCTTCTGCCACAACAGCCCAGTTATTTTCAAGGTCTTCATTGATTTTTACTTCATTTAAAATCAATTTTCCTAAACCTTTTTCAATAGAATTAATGGCAATGGTGATATGTCCAACAGGTACACCAATATTTCTTAAGACAGTAGAATCGGTTAAGTCTCTTTGCAATCTGCTAATTGGCAGTTTGGCTGAAAGATGCTCCAATAAAGCATTGGCGATGCCTAGATTACCTTCCGCATTTTCAAAATCGATTGGATTGACTTTATGTGGCATGGCACTTGATCCTACTTCTCCTTTTTTTGTTTTTTGTTTAAAGTAATCCATAGAGATATAGGTCCAGATGTCTCGCGTTAAATCTATCAAAATAGTATTCAATCTTTTTAAGTTATCGCAATGTGCAGCAAAATGATCGTAGTGTTCAATTTGAGTAGTGAACTGCATGCGTTCTAAGCCTAAAACATCCTCTACAAATTCATTTCCTAATGCCACCCAATTTTTCTTAGGGTAGGCGATATGGTGTGCATTAAAATTTCCTGTTGCTCCACCAAATTTTGCAGCATAAGGAATACTACTAAATAATTCAATTTGATGATTGATTCTTTCTACAAAAACCATGAGCTCCTTTCCCAAAGTGGTTGGAGAGGCAGATTGACCATGTGTTCTAGCCAATAATGGCACTTTCTTCCATTGCTTTGCAAATTGATACAATCTGTTTTGCAAATTAATATAGGCCGGTAAAATTTCAGATTCCATCGCGTTTTTCCAACTAAGTGGAATGGCCGTATTGTTGATGTCTTGAGAAGTCAATCCAAAATGGATCCACTCTTTTAATGTGCCCGATTTATGTTCGTCTAAAATTGCTTTTAAAAAATATTCAACCGCTTTTACATCATGGTTGGTAGTGGCTTCGATGGCTTTGATTTTTGCAGCATCTTCCTCCGAAAATTTTTCAACCACTTCCAATAAAGCTTTTCTTAAACCTACAGGCACTTTAAAGAACTTCTTATCTGCTAAAAACAAAAAGTAGTGTACTTCTACCAATACGCGGTACCTGATAAGGGCATATTCAGAAAAATAAGCACCCAGTGCTGCAGTTTGTTTGTGGTAACGACCATCGATGGGTGAAATAGCGGTTAATTGAGACATATAGTTTGCTTTAAAACAATTTGAATGAATATCTTTGCACAAAGTTAATTCAATTGGACAAGAGATGGCGCATTGGGGTGGTAAGTTATTTCAACACACAACCCTTATTATTGGGGATCGAAAAAGCTGATTTTTTATCAAAAATAGAATTGATAAAAGACTATCCAGCAAATATAGCTCAAGCCTTAATCGATGGACAGATTGATATTGGCCTAGTTCCAGTGGCCATTACGCCGTTTTTAACCGATCCTCATATTGTTTCTGATTACTGCATTGGCACCAGGACTAAAGTAGCATCAGTCGCTATTTTCAGCAAAGTCCCTATGGATCAAATCGAATCCATTTACCTGGACTATCAAAGCAGAACATCTGTTCAATTAGCGCGTATTTTATTACAAGCATTTTGGAAAAAGGACATTCAATTCTTAAAAGCCCAAGAGGGATATATCCAGGCGATTGAGGGAACAACAGCTGGTGTCATTATTGGAGATAGGGCATTGGCAAATTTGACGAATTTCGAGTATGTATATGATTTAGGGGAAGCTTGGATTGCACATACAGGTCTGCCTTTTGTATTTGCCGCATGGATGTCGAATCAGCCAATACCAGATGATTTTAAAATCCTTTTTAACAATGCAAATGCCTATGGCGTGGAGCATATTGATGAAGTATTGAATCAACTTCCTCCTAGAACACATGACTATGATATGGAGCTATATTATACTAAAAATATTGAGTATCAATTAACTGATACTATGCAACAAGGCATGCAATTATTTTTAGAGAAAGTAAAGCTGTTAGCGTCTTAAAAATCCAAATAATTTATTTTTCAAAAATCCTTGAACTAAATCCTTTAGTTCTGGAGTAGGATTGATCCAAATCAATAATCCATAGAAGCCAAGTCCGTAGATAATGGATTTAATTGCAATGTTCAATACAAAATTGGAGGTAGATGGGATGATATAAACTAGTAACATGAAGGCGATACTTAAGATCAAAAATAATCCATGCTTTAAGGTGTAAGGCTGCAAATTAAATTTCTTATATAAGAATAAAAAGCGAACGCTATTGTATAAAAAAAGCGCAGCCAAATTAGAATAAGCCAAGCCAATCAATGAATAGTTACTGATTAAATAAAAGTTCAAAGGGATGGATAAAACAATGTAGAATAGGTTAGTGAAGAAATCGAATCTCCAATAATTAGAAGTACCAATAATTTGGCCATTCACGCCAGTAGCAAGGTCAATTAATTTTGCTAGCCCCATGATAAAAACAATAGGTACTATAGCATCGTAGCCTCCGCCTTCATTATGGCTGATCCAATTTAAAAAAGCAACGAGGTTTTCAATATTCAACCAAATTAATCCAAATAACAATAAGCCAATAGCTAAAAGATTAGACACACTTTTATGATAGATATGCTTGATATTGGCAAAGTCTTTATCCTTCCATGATTTAGCCAATACAGGGATGCTGATGGAGGTTAAACTTCTCTGTGGAATTTCCATGATGGCTGACACATAAGTAGCGATGGCAAAAATACTTGCGTCACTCAGGCCTTTTATAACAACAATCATAGCAGTATCATTGGTCCTCGCAAGTAAATTAAAGAACTGACCTGCAAAAACAAATAAAGCAAAATTGAGCATCTTCCACTTTAGGCGCTTTGTAACACTACTTATTTTAAAACTTCTAAATGACCATCCTTGCGAGGTAGATAAGTTGTAAATCAATAATAAGGTAGGGATGACATAAATGCCACTGAAAAGCAGCATGAACTGATCTAGATTGAGCCATTTTAATCCTACGGCAAGAATTAACAAAGTCGTCAATATTCTTACTGCTGTCTCTCTTAAAAAATTAGTAAAAACCCCTTTTTGTAATCCCCATGCAAATGCCTCTAGCCAATAAAAAATCATTAAAAAGAAAGTGTAAGGATATACATAGTTGAAGTAAGTAGCAAGGCTTGGAGATTTACCTAAATTTCTGATGATGAAATCTTTATTCTCCCAACCAATCCACATGAGTAATCCAAAACCAATTAGGTTAATGATTAAAGTTAAAAAGGGCAATTCGTTTTTCTTTGGCCCTAAGTAATGGTTGTAAAATGGGAAAAATTTATACACCACAGGAAGGGTGCCTAAAGTACAAAAAACGGATAGGGTAGCGCCAATATCAATCATGGCTCTTACAAGTCCTTGGTCATTTTTTGAAAAAAACATGGGGAACAATACAAGCAAATTCACTGCACCTATCACAAAACCAATCATGATAAATATAGACGACTTGACACCTTGTTTTTGGATAATACCCATGCTACAAATATATTGCAATTAAGCCTATGCAGGCAGTTCGTATTGGATAATTATCCTGCTTTATGGATACTTCCCGGTTAACCTGTTTTTAAGCATCTTCCAAATAGATTGAAAAGAAATGCGAGACTCGGTATAAAGGACTTCTTTTTGGTCAATCAAATTACTAAGGCATGTTATATACCAATCTTTATGTTTTTCAAGGATATAGTCAATGATTTGTCTTCTGTTTGGATGGGTATCATTTGCTAAAGTGGACTTATTGGTTTGTCTATAATAAAGTAAAAATTCAGGGATTAAATGTACATCCCATTTGGCTTTAGTTAAACGGATATAAAATTCCCAATCTTCATAACCCAATTTCATATTTTCGTCATATCCCCCAATCTGATCCCAAGCTTCCCTTCTTACCATTGCACATGCCGGGCATTGATTGGAGAATAAAAAATTAAAAGCATTTCCTCCTCTAGGCTTGGCGCTGCCTTTTCTGTTTCCAAAATATCGAATATAACTAGTGACTACGCCAGTTGCTGGTTCATTATTTAGTACATCCATTGCTTTTTGAAAAAAACTAGGGTCAAAATAATCATCTGCATCAAGTGCCACAATAATATCTCCTTTTGCATGCGCCACCCCAAAATTTCTTGCAGCAGACATCCTGCCATTTTCTTTATGCAATACTTGAATCAAAGGATCTTTTTCAAGTTGGGTTAAGAGCTCAATTGTTGCTGCATCTGTTGATCCATCATTGACAATAATGATTTCGTTGGCAGGCAAAGTCTGCAATTTTAGTTTATTGATTGTTTCTGGTAAATACTTACCATCATTATAACAGGGAATGATAACACTAATCATATTGTAATCTAATGGATTTGTTTATAACAGAAAATATTTAATTGCACATCGTATGGTGTACCTGTTTGTTTTTCATAAAATGGACTTTTTAGTTGGTCTGCGGCCATTTTAATATAAACATGGAACCCAATAGATTCAACTTGTTGGAGCATCGTATACAACTTCTTAGTTTGGTCTACTTTACCATGGTATTCTAAGAAAAAATGGTCTACTTTTTTTAGACTATCTATGCAATCTGCAACCACCTGAAACTCTGCCCCTTCAATATCCATTTTGAGAAAATCAACATGACCAAACTGTGCTAAAAAGCTAGATAGTCTGATTGCTTTTACTTGATTTGCACTTTGGTTACTAAGGTCTATATGGCTCGCTTCGGAACCCTTGCTTGAGAAAGACAAGTTGGTATCCTCAATCCAAACTGCTGCTTGATGTAAATGGGTATTTGTAAAACCGTTGACTTGAGCATTCTTTTCAAGCAATTGAAACAAAACGGCATCTGGCTCAAAAGCGTGCAATGTCGCATTGGGATAAATGGTCTTAAAGTAAAGGCTGCTTAATCCAATATTTGCACCACAGTCAATAATAACTGGTACTTCATTCTTGGTTTGGAATCTATAAATTTCGTCCAAAAAGAGTTCTTCATAGGTTTTGATTAGTTCATAGGGGCGCTTGTAAAATATTTTAAAGTCCTTGAATGTAAAAAGCTTTATGGAATCATCGTCTTGATGTTTGAGGATGCGTTTTTGAATCCATGAAAAATTTTGATATCGAGGCTTTGACTTTGATTGAGTTAGCTTTTTTCGAATCCCCTTTAGTATATTTGTAACGAACATAATCTTTGTTTGATGACTGAATCCCTAATTTCTATTTGTATCCCTGCTTATAAAAAGCCTGAATATGTGGTGCGAGCCATTCAGTCTATTTTAAAACAGTCTTACAAAAAAATAGAAATTATCATTTCGGATGATTCTCCTAATGAGGATATAAAAATAGCGATTCAGCCTTATATTTCTGATATTGATATTAAATATTATCATAACCAGCCTGCTTTAAAAAGCCCAATAAATTGGAATAATGCATTGGATAAGGCCACAGGTGATTATGTCATGTTACTTCATCAAGACGATTGGTTGCATGATGCCCATGCCTTAGAGATTTATTTACATAGCTTTTTGAACCATCCAGAAGTTGGTTTTGTCTTTTGTAAAAACACGGCGATTCAGCCTGATGGTGTTCAATTAAACCTGCAAGCCATTAAGTCTTTGTTAGGGGATATGGATCAAAAGCCGCATCATATTCTAAGAGCCAATGTGATTGGGCCACCGAGCAATGTGATGTTGAAAAGAAGTATTCCTATTCGTTATGATGAAAATTACATTTGGCTGGTGGATGTAGATTATTATGTTCAATTATTGGAGGCTGGCTATTCCTATAAATACCTAGATCAGCACTTGGTGAGTATTGGATTACACGAAGATCAAACCACTGTTTTTTGCAGGAATAATGAAGACCTAATTGTAAAAGAAAATATACAATTTGCGCATAAGCTAGGCAACAAAGCTTTTGCTGATATCTTGATCTATGATTATTATTGGCGTCTATTGAGGAATTATAAAATTAGATCAGTTGATACATTGCATGCATATGGAGTTATGCCAGAAAAGATACTTCCAGTGATACATTGGATGCTACAATCTCAAATGCGTTTCCCATTGGGTATATTAAAATTTGGTGCATGCTCAAAAATCCTTATGGGGTTGAACTATTTACAAAGACCTAAATAAATCCTTAAATTGAAGGGTCTTTTTTTCTACGAATTTCCAAGATAGGATTCCAAATGCAAATGCGATGATTGTGCTCGTCCATAACAAAAGGGTTACAGATGGATGGAAAAAATAAATGATGGATTGTTGAACTGGGAATGCATATAGGTAGATACCATAAGAAGGGTCTTCTAAATTGGTATGAATCCAGTTAGAAAACTTGGAAGAGCCTTGACCAATATATAATACTAAATAGGGCCATGTAAAGCATAACCATATTGGATTAGGCTGAATATAGATGATTGCAATTGTTATTATCCCAGCAATCATTGCAATTTGTTTTTTATACTGCATAAGATTCCAATTGATTGTAGCAAAAAATGCGCCAATCATAAAAAATAAACCTAGTTCAAAGATAAAATCTACCCTCAATCTAAATGGAGAAATCCTAAGGTCGTCAATAAAAAACACATTCCCTACAAGTAATAGTAGGATTGTTAACAACAGGATTGCCTGACTTAAAAGTGTATACTTTCTTACAGGATATAAAATCATAAGGACTAAATAAAAGAAAAATTCAAATCCCATTGTCCATAATGAACCATTGATAGCCGTATTAGGTAAGGAATCAAATACCCCATGAATTCTCCACTGGTTATTATATAAACTAAGGTTGTTCAATACATATTCAATCGCCTCTTTATTAAAATTGAAATAATTATTTGTAGGTTTGTAAATTAAATATGCCAGACCAACAGAAAGGACTAAGACAATGATTAAAGCAGGATAAATTCTTAAAACCCGCTTCCATAGGTAATCTATAAAATTGGGGCTTCTATTCAAGCTTTTATAGATCAAGTACCCGCTAATGGTGATAAATCCTTTCACCCCAAAATAGGAGAAATTAATATAATGATGGGTGGCTTCACAAAGCCAGTCACAACCTTGATTGCCAAGTAACACATAGGAATGAGAAACGATGACTAGCCAAGCAAATAAAATTTTAATAAAGTCAAAATTATTTGCGTTTCTTGTTATTGGATTATCTGATTTCATGGGATCTAACACAAATATAAAAGGATTTAGTATCTTGGGGCATGCTTATTTCTATTATTATTGTTAATTATAGGTCTACAAAATATATTGTTGATTGCCTTCAATCAGCAGGTCCTGCGCTTTTGGAAAATAAAGAAATAGAATGGATTGTTGTTGATAATGATTCTAATGACGATTTTCAAAGTCAAATTGGGAGCTTATTCGCTCAAGTACATTTTTTGCAAATGGGCTATAATGCAGGTTTTGCGCGTGCAAACAATGCTGGAATTAAAATTGCAAAGGGAACCCATATTTTATTATTGAATCCAGATACTTTATTGCCAGAAAATAGTATTCTAAATTGTGTACAAAGGCTTGCAGCTTCGGATTATATTGCATGTGGGGTTCAATTAGTGCATGCAGATTTTACCCCACAATTTTCGGGAAGTTATTTTACAAAAGGAGGACTCAATCATCTTTTAGAATTGCCTTATTGGGGGAAGACTATAAAATGGTTCGCTAATCTGTTTGAAGTATCAAAACCTTCTTTTATTCAAGTAGCGAAAGAAATTAAAGTAGATTGGGTGAGTGGTGCATTTTTAATGGTGAAGCAAGCTGCTATTGCAAAAGCAGGATTATTGGATGAGGACTTTTTTTTATATGCAGAGGAAGTGGAGTGGTGTAGTAGATTAGGTAAAATAGGGCCTTTATGTTTATATGGCGATATTACGGTGGTGCATTTGATTGGAACGACTATTCAAGAAACGACCAATTCGGTTGACAATACTTATACCAATCTTTCTGATAAAAAAGGACTACAATTAATGATTTCTAATCTTGTTCGTGTCAGAAAACAATATGGTATATTTTGGTTTATCCTTCTTTTGTTAAACTATACATGGGCTGTGCCTTATGCCTATATTGCAAGTAGTATCACTCATCTTATTAAAGGGAAGTCGCCATTTTTTGAACTGTCTTATCTGAATGGTTTTGCAAAAAATGTGGGGACCATTTGGAGGATTTCCCCAATTATCTTACAGGGCAAAAAATATTTTTACAAATTTATTTAGAAGCTTAACGTCCAATTAATCCTAAGAGTGTATCTATACGAAACTGAATGATAGGACCTGTCTTTGCAGGATTTCCTTGTAATGCATATTTTATGCCAAGTACTATTGCAGCTGCAAATTTGAATAAGTATTCAATGATCTTTTTAATGTATGCCCATTGACTGATTGCTTTTGTTCTTGATTTTTCTCCTCTACCAATCCCACTAGCCACACGATATAGGTATTCCTTTGTTAATTTTTTTACTTCAACTACATGCTCCACTATGATACTGGGGTCATAATAAATTGAATTGCCCAAAGCCATTATTTTATAGAATAGATCTTTTCCTTCACCTCCAATTCTTAAAGTACCCACTACACCAGGAAGCATGGTATTGAATCCGCCAATTAAATCAAATATTTTTTTATTGACCACCATATTTGATTCAAGAGGGTACTTGCCATCTTCAAATGCACAAGCGACGGGAGCATAATCAAAATTACCTACCATGCTTGATACATAGTAACTCATCCATTTAGGTTCTGATGGAAGGTATCTTGGTATGATCCTTCCCCCAAAGCCAACCCTATCTGGGTATGCTTGAATATGACGATGGATATTTTCTACAAAATTGTTGGCTGCAACGGCATCATCATCAATAAAACAAAGCCATTCTGTTTTTGCATTTTTAGCGCCTGTATTTCTTGCATAAGATGCACCTTGTTTCGTTTCAGTTTGATAATAAAATTGACCATTGGGATGCGATGCCCTCCATTGTGCAAAAACTTCAGGTGTTCCGTCGGTTGAATTATTATCTATCACCAATACTTCAAACTTGTCCAATGATGCTGTTTGATGGTATAATGCATCCAATGCTTCACCAATGTAATTGGCGCGGTTATAGCTACAAATGATGATGGATAGAAGCATTATTGTGCATTATTTTGCGCGCTAAACAATCCTTTAATAAATAAAATGATGCTTGTAAATAAAGACAACCATAAGAGTATGGAAGCAACCCCAGCTATTTGCTTTGAACTAGTGATTGAATTAGGTTTAAATTCAAATCTAATTTTATGATCTCCAGCAGGAATAACCAATCCTCTTAGTACATAGTTCACTTTAACAATTGGGGTCTCTTGCTCATTCACATATGCTTTCCAGCCATCCTTATAATAGATCTCACTAAATACTGCTAGTTGTTTCGCATTGGTTTTAGCTGTATAGTTTACTTCATCGTTCTTATTATCAATTAACTGAATTGTAGCGTTTGAATCAACTTGCAATCCAGATAAAGCTTGAATTTTATCTTGCTCATCCATCACAGCAGTATCTTTTGGATTAAAATAGCTAAGGTGATCCATTACTGCTCTTGGACCTTTTTTAAATTCAATCCCTTTTACGAACCAAGCATTCCCTAAAGCGCCAGTGTTAGGGGTAGTGTCTGTTGCCATATTACCTGAGATGATGTATTTTGTATTCATCATATTCAATGTAGGCAAGCAATTAGGGAAATTATACCATTGGTTTTCGATTAAATCTTGATAGATACTCAATTTAGCAGGATTGTATCCTCCAACTAATTTGTGGTGATAGGCCATGATAGCGCCTTCATTGAATGCAGTTTGAACACCTCTTCGAAGGTCAATAATTCTATAGTTGGTCTTGTCTTGCAACAATGCATTATCTAATGCAGTGAGCGCAAAAACATTTTCATTTTCTGAAGCTTCTACATATTGACTTGGCTTTAGATATTGCACATTGATTTGAAATAAGTCTAACAATGTTAAAATTCCAATCGCAACAATAAAGATTGTTTCTTGTATGGATCGCTTGATATATAAGAAAATTAAGAAGAAAGCAATACCAATAAAAATAAATGATCTTGTCAAATCTGATTCAATAAATCCTTTACGGTCTTCTGCAATGGCGTTTACTAAATCTCTAGCAGGGCGTTCAAATGCTGCTTTTTGATTTGGATCTTGTATTTGCATAATTTGACTCATCAATTGTTTTTCACTTTCCGATTTAAAATCTGAAGTAAAATACAATCCTAATAATGCAACAAATACAAAGCCTAATGTGATCCAACCTATTTTATGTTCTTGAATGAAAGTTTTAAAATTAGTCGCTTTTAAAACAGCATTGATACCATACAATGCTAAAACGCCAATTAATAAAGTTGGCACAACAATAATCATACTTGGTGCACGGAACTTATTATATAGTGGCAAGTATTTTAGTATGAATAAATTGAAAGACTCAAAATAGGAGCCAGCCGCCAGCATTATAGATAATACAATGACAGCACCTATCCACCAACGGTTCGGATTTTTATTGCTTCCAAATCCAATAAATGCAAAGAAACAAATGATGATTCCTACATATGGAGGGCCTGCTGTGAATCCAATCCCTCCCCAATAAAATTGTAAAAATGATTGTAATTGCTGTCCTATTTCAGGTTGCATTTGTTGTATGACTTCAATTGCTTTTGATGTAGCAGGATCCACCAAATTAGGATCATTAGAAGCACCATAAACATGTGGGAACATCATGACCAATGGCTCTGATAAGAACATGCTATAACTTAATGCATAATCTTTATTCAAACCTGTATTGGTAATCTTACTATCCTTGGTGGCTAAAGCACTCCCGCCTCTAATGGTAGATTTCCCAAATTCTGCCGTACCAATAAGCATGACAGCATTTACAGCCAAGCCCATTAAGCCACCCATTAAGCTAAATCCAAATGTTTTAAAAATATGTGTATACTCTTTTGCTTTAATCCATTGTACTAGATAAAAGATAGACATCACTAGTACGATGATTAAACCATAATAATTAATTTGAAGGTGATTCGCTTGAACGAATAATGTTGTTGCGATTGCTGTACAGATAGCACCCAAGTAATATTTTCTTTGAAAAATCAAAAGGATGGATCCAATAAAGAAAGGTAGATAAGCAATTGCATGCATTTTGGTGATATGTCCAACCACCACAATAATAGGATTATAGGTTGCGTAGCTGTAAGCTAATCCTCCAACAATGCCAATGACTGTGGAGAATCCAAGTACTTGGGCTAAAAAATAAAAACAAATACTTGCTAAGAAAAATAGTCCAATTGGTTCAGGCAAATTAAGTGTGAATAATTGATCTAACATACCAATTGAGTAAGCATTTCCTGGAATACCAGTAATTTGATAGGCAGGCATCCCGCCAAACATATTATTGGTCCATAATGGTGTTTTGCCATATTGGTCTCTATAATTGAGGGCGTCTTGTGCCATCCCTTTCCATTGCGTAATATCTGACTGTTGCAATACTTTGCCTTCTAATGCTGGTTTGCAATACACAATGGCTACAATAGCAAAAATGGCTACTGCAATAATATGGGGTAGGGCAGACTTAAAAAGAGACTTGAACATATGCATAATTTTATAGAAACAAACCTACAACTAAATAGGCTTTTTTGTACTTTTAGCTCCTTGTAAATATCAACAAATGTCCCCACGCTTCCCATTGGCCTTTTTTTCTAAAGTGGCAGTCATTGTCAACCTAGGATATCTGGTTTCGACCCTTTTTTTATTCATCACATGGATGAAGATCCCACGTGATATTGCCCAATTTATTGCCGTAATGGGTTTGGAATTGGCCCCCTTGATTAACCTTGTTTTTGCACTCATCCTTTTGATTCAAGTTCTTCAAAAAAAAGTAATTAATTTACCTTCTTGGCAAACTATTTTCAACCTTAGTATGTTATTCATTCAAATAGGCCTTCTATTTATTTAAACACAAGTATGATACATCAAATTTTAAAAGACAAACCCACCAAATTATTTTTAGGTATCACCGCATTCTTTGTTGCCAATGCACTTATCGCAGAGTGCATAGGGGGTAAGATTTTTTCATTAGAAGCTGTTTTTGGTTTTAAACCAATGAACTTGACTTTATTTGGTGAATCTGGTTTGGCGTTTAATTTAACCTGTGGTGTATTGTTATGGCCCTTAGAATTTGTCATCACGGATATTGTCAATGAATATTATGGTCCAAAAGCGGTAAGACGAATTAGTTTGATTGCAGTGGCATTAATCAGTTATGCTTTTATCATGTTTTATTTAGCGATGTCAGCGGCCCCAGCTGGTTTTTGGGTAGAGTCAAAAATGCAAAACGGTATTCCGAGTATGCAATTGGCATTTGAAGCAATTTTTGGACAAGGGATGTGGATTATCATTGGAAGCATCATTGCTTTTATGGTGAGTCAATTGATTGATGTCACTATATTTCATAAAATCAAAAAAATGACTGGTGAAAAAATGATTTGGTTGAGATCTACAGGTTCCACCGTGGTGTCTCAATTGGTGGATAGCTTTGTCGTTTTATTTATTGCATTTAAAATAGGTAACGGATGGGCATGGTCTACTGTATTAGCAGTGGGTGTTGTCAATTATATGTACAAATTCACTATGGCAATAGTATTAACGCCATTGATTCATTTAATCAGAAATCGAATCGAAAACTATGTGGGCGCAGAGGCAGCACAAAAAATGAAATCAGAAGCGATGGGGGAAAATGCAGGGATTTAATTCAAGCTTTATTTTGCAAAAAGCTCAATCAACATGTTGATGGCTACTTTATCTATAGGTAAAGTCATGGTATCTTCTGAAAGTTCACTGAATGGAATCCATCTTAAATGTTCTGCTGTTCCATTGGGGTCTGCCACTTCTTGGGGTAAAAAATCAAATGCTTTTTCTTTTGCTTTTACAATTGAAGTATCTGCAGTATGCACTAAATAGTAAATGGAAATAATTTGATCTTTATGGTTGAAGGCAGAAATTTGAAAAAAGTCTGTGGTATAAAAATGGTCTCCCACATGCACTTCGATATTGGCTTCTTCCATAAATTCTCTCGCCAATCCATCCCTAGTTCCCTCGCCAATTTCCAATCCACCACCAGGTAATTTGGTAATATAATTTCCACGAATAAATTCATCGCTCACTAAAAGCCGTTGATGCTCGTCTAATAAAATCCCATAGACCCTTACATTGAACAAAGCCATAAACTAACTATTTTAAAATGATAGAAGCAGTATAAACAAATGTGCCAGGGCCTTGAAGCCATATATCATTAAAGTGGCCACCACCTTGGTTGTTAAAACTTACAGCCAATGCACCACCGATTGTTTTGATAGATACATGGTGCGCACCTAATTTATTTAAGTGCGTTGTGATGGCTGAAGCTGTTACACCTGTGCCACAACTATAGGTTTCATTTTCTACACCTCTTTCATAAGTGCGCACAAATAAATTGTCTTTTTGAAATTCAATGAAATTAACATTCACACCTTCTGCCTTGAATCGCTCATTGTAGCGGATCGCTTTTCCTGCTGTAAACACATCAAAACTTTCAACCCCATTCACCAATTGAACATAGTGCGGGGATCCTGTATTAGTTACAAAAAAACCTTCACCAACTTCGACAGCGTTGACGTCTGACATTTTTAAATGAATCCATCCATTCTTTTCAATACTTGCCTCGTGAGGTCCGTCAATAGCAATAAATAAATATTTTTCTTTCACAATCCCGTGATCAAACGCAAACTGCACTAAACATCTTGCACCATTGCCACACATGGTGCCTTCTGTGCCATCGGCATTATAATAAGCCATAGAAAAATCATAACCAGTTGCTGTTCCTAGAACGATCAATCCATCTGCCCCAACACCAAATCTTCTTTCACATAAAAATGCAATTTGCTGATTGGATAAAGCAATGCTGCCATCTCTGTTATCGATGATAACAAAGTCGTTGCCAGTGCCTTGGTATTTTGAAAATTGAATTTCCATTTTACTTATTTGAATAATTATATCGTAGCAATAATTCCTAAACTTTTTTGAATCATATGTTCTATCGCTTTTGCACCATCTTTACTATATTCTTTTTTCACTCTATTGGCCACAATCACATTAATACTTAAGCACTGGTGCCCCAATAAATTACAAAGTCCATAAATCGCACTTGTTTCCATTTCAAAGTTGGCAATATGATGGTTCCCAAAACGGAAACTCGTCATTTGGTCAACCAAATTCGGCATCTTTAAAGGCAACCTTAAAATCCTTCCTTGAGGCCCATAAAAACCAGGGCAGGTCACTGTGATGCCATGGGTATATCCTTCTGTAAAATGCTTTAACAAACCTGCACTTGCACTAGAGATATAAGGTTTAATATGATGTGCATGAATATTGGTATGTTGCTCAAATGCGGCTAAAATAGCAAGCTCTTCGTTATTGTTATTCGGTTGGTAAAAATGCAATAAATTATCAATGCCTAAACCATGCGTACCTGCTACCAATTGATCCACACCAACTTCTCCTTGTAAAGAACCACAAGTGCCAAGTCGTATAACAGACACCGATTTTTTGATGTCATTAATACATCTTGTTTCAAAATCAATATTTACTAAAGCATCCACTTCGTTCAATGCAATATCAATATTATCGGGTCCAATTCCTGTGCTCATCACCGAAATACGTTTTGTACCAATATAGCCAGTATGGGTAATGAACTCTCTGTGCGCAGATTGATGTTCAATATGGTCAAAGTGCTTACTTACTTGAGCAACTCGGTCCGGATCACCCACTGTGATGATGGTATCCGCAAGCTCATCTGGACGTAAATCCAAATGATAGACTGCCCCTCTAGAGTTAATGATCAATTCCGAAGCGCCAATCGGCTGTTGCATAAGCAGGTTTTAGACTACAAATGTCGCTTAATTCGATTTAGTGGTAAAATTCTTTTATAATTAAGTTCTTTACGTTAATTTTACGTCCCAAAAGGGTCCTGTGGCCGAGTGGTTAGGCAAAGCTCTGCAAAAGCTTCTACAGCGGTTCGAACCCGCTCGGGACCTCGATACAAAGCCTCTCACGAAAGTGAGAGGCTTTTTTAATGCGAAGCGGTGTCGAAAGCTCGCTTTCGTAAACCGATGAGCATTAAAAAAGCCAAAAGGATGCGAAGCGTTCTTTTGAAAGGCTTTGGGTAAGACGAGATAGCCGAAGCGGGAGACAGCGAATGAAATGAGCTGGCAACCAAATATCAGATTTGGGTAAGACGAGATAGCCGAAGCGGGAGACAGCGAATGAAATGAGCTGGCAACCAAATATCAGATTTGGGTAAGACGAGACAGCCGAAGCGGGAGACAGCGAATGAAATGAGCTGGCAACCAAATATCAGCTTTGGGTAAGACGAGATAGCCGAAGCGGGAGACAGCGAATGAATTAGCTGGCTATTCAACGAATATTTTTTGCAAGCAAAATCCTTTTTCCTATTTTACCTTCCAATTCATACGAATGCGCACCATCTTCCTCATAATTTTATTTGTATCCAGTCAATTTGTACAAGCATGGAGTCAAGAAATTGATCTAATCCAAGAAACCGATGTATTGGTCATAGGAGGCACGGCCAGTGGTATTTGTGCAGGCTTGCAATCCTCAAGGCTAGGCGTTAAAACAATCATTGCAGAATCCACTCCATGGCTAGGAGGGATGTTAACCGCCGCAGGCGTATCCGCATTCGATGGGAATCATAATATGCCAGCTGGAATTTTTGGAGAATTTAGAGCAAGACTATATCAACATTATGGAGGAAGCAATAAAGTATCCACAGGCTGGGTGAGCAATACTTTATTTGAGCCACATATAGGGGATAGTATTTTTAAAGCAATGGCTGGTAAGGAAAAGTATCTACAAATTCATTATCAGTTAGATTTAAAAAATGTAAATAAAGAAGGGAATATCATCACAGGTGTTTTATTTTATGACAATCAAGCGCATAAAAATATTTTAATTAAAGCCAAAAGATATATTGATGCGACTGAACTAGGAGATGTATTAGCAATGGCGGAAATTCCATATGATCTTGGGATGGAATCAAACAATGTGACCAAAGAGCAAGTGAATCAATATGGTGTAAATGATATTGTACAGGATATCACTTATGTAGCTGTTTTAAAAGATTATGGCATGCCACAAAAGTTGATAGATAGACCTAAAAATTATGACTCCTTAGAGTTTGATGCAAGTAATCTTTCGTTTTATAAAGACAGTTCAAGAACAAAGCCTCCTGTGGATGCAATTAAGATGCTTAATTATGGCAAACTGCCAGGGAATAAATATATGTTGAATTGGCCTATTTATGGCAATGACATTTATTTGAATGTGGTTGAAAAAACACCCTCAGAAAGAGCTGAGTTATTAGAAATAGCCAAACAACAAACGCTGAGATTTGTGTATTTTATTCAAAAGGATTTAGGCTTCAAAAATTTAGGACTAGCAGATGATGAATTTAAAACTAAAGATAAACTAGCCTACTATCCTTATTACAGAGAATCTAGAAGGGTAAAAGGATTGTCAAGGATGTTGGTGCAACATATTGCAACACCTTTTGAAACCGAAATGCCATTGTACAGAACAGGCATTGCTGTAGGGGATTATCCAATTGACCACCACCATAAAAAAAATCTATCCGCTCCCCAACATTTGGATTTCTTTTCTGTTCCGTCTTTTAATATTCCAATCAGTGTTTTGATTCCAGAAAACCAGGACAATATGATTATCGCTGAGAAGTCGATTAGTGTTTCAAATGTTGTGAATGGTACCACAAGATTACAACCTTGTGTAATGCAGATTGGTCAAGCAGCTGGATTACTAGCAGCGCAAAGTGTCAAAGATAATATTGCACCAAAAAATATGTCTGTAAGAAAATTACAAGCTATTTTACTTGAGGGAAATGGTTATATCATGCCCTTCGTTGATGTAAAACAAAGTTCACCCTATTTTAAGGCGGTGCAAAAAATTGGTGCTACTGGATTATTAAAAGGAGTAGGTGTGCCAAATGGGTGGGCGAATACAACTTATTTTTATCCGGACAAACCTGTTTCATTTGCTGATTTTGTAAAGACATGGAGTATGAAATTTAAAAATCCTATTTCCTTGACTGAGCACTATATGACAATTGAGGATGCTGCAAATTTTGCGGCCATCCTTAGTGGTAAAAAAATAGATGAAATCCTAACAAGTTTTAAATCACATTGGGACACCTTAAGCTTTACTGAATTTGATTTAAAAAGAAGTATCAAGAGAATTGAACTTGCTGCCATCTTAAATGAATACGACTTATTCAATCAGTTCAATGTGGATATTTTTGGCTTTTATATTAAATAAAATGCGAAATTATTTATAACCTAGTTTATTGTATTTTTGCACTCATGAAACATTCCCAAACCATTGGCATACTCCTAACTTTATTGTTATTCTTTTGTACTACTCAACCATTAGTAATCATCGAAAGCAGAAACTGGGTGGTGACAGGATGGGATGCAGGGGAGACTAATTTTGGGCAATCAGGTAAATTCTTATTTTATATAGGTATACTAGCAATTATATTTTTTGCAATACCATCCATTAATGTAAAGCGATTCAATATGGCATGGGCTGCATTGTTGGTTGCATGGAGTTCTAGAAACTATTTAGTGCTATCTACATGTGCAATGGGGGAATGTCCTCAAAAACAATGGGCACTCTACGCATGTATAATTTTAAGCTTTGCAATTTTAGCAATGACTTTCTTGCCTAAGCTTAAAACAAAATAACCCTCTTTTGGAGGGCTATTTTTTAATGTAATTCAAAGTTATTATTTCGCTAATTGCTCAAGACCTTTTCCAATCAATTGAACTGCTTCTTTAATTTGCGCTTCAGTAATAATCAATGGTGGAGCAAATCTAATTTTATCGCCATGGGTTGGTTTCGCTAGAATCCCTAATTCTTTTAAGTATAAACATAAGTCCCAAGATGCCTCAGGATTTTCATGTTTGATCACAATGGCATTTAACAATCCACGACCTCTTATTGACGCGATAAATGGAGAATTTAAGTTGGCTAATTCAGCTCTTAAAATTTCACCCATTTTAAAAGAGTTCTCTACCATTTTTTCGGACTTAATTACTTCCAACGCTTTCATAGCAACTGCGCAAGCAAGCGGATTGCCACCATAAGTAGATCCATGTTCGCCTGGCTTAATTTGCAACATGATCACATCATCTGCAAGCACAGCAGCAACAGGAATGGTACCGCCACTCAATGCTTTTCCTAAAATTAAAATATCAGGACGCACATTTTCATGATCACATGCTAGTAAAGTACCTGTTCTTGCTAATCCTGTTTGAATTTCATCTGCAATAAATAAGACATTGTATTTTGTACATAAATCTCTAACGCCTTTTAAATAGCCGTCTGTAGGAATCACCACACCAGCTTCTCCTTGGATAGGCTCCACCATAAAGGCTGCTACATTTGGATCTTGCAATGCTGTTTCTAATGCAGCTAAATCGTTGTATGGAATAAGGCCAAATCCTGGCATAAATGGACCAAAGCCATTGTAACTACTTGGGTCTGTAGAAGACGAAATTGCAGCAAGGGTTCTGCCCCAAAAATTACCTTGCGCAAAAATTACTTTTGCTTGATTTTCTGGAATGCCTTTTACTGCATAGCCCCATCTTCTTGCTAATTTAATGGCGGTTTCTCCACCCTCAACGCCCGTGTTCATGGGTAATACCTTATCGTATCCAAAGTATTCCGTGATGTATTTTTCGTATTCCCCAAGTAGGTTATTGTAAAACGCTCTAGAGGTGAGTGTTAATTTTTGAGCTTGATCTGTCAAGGCTTTAATGATGGCTGGATGACAGTGACCTTGGTTTACAGCGGAATAACCGCTTAAGAAATCAAAGTATCTTTTTCCATCTACATCATATAAAAAAACGCCTTCGCCTTTTTCAAGTACAACAGGAACGGGATGATAATTGTGTGCGCCGAATTGATCTTCAAGGGCAATATACTTTGCAGTATTTGCACTCGTTTGTAATGGAGTAGACATGCAATATTTTTTTGAATAAAAGGATAAAAACAGGGAGCATCAAGTTTAGATAAACTTGAAAAAAAATAAAATCTAGGGGCTTAATATTACCCTATGGGATGATTCAGAAAATCTAAATTAGAAAATAAGAATTTTGCCTTTATCATGCAGCTAAGATAGGGTTTTTGTCTAATTTTCCCATATTTGGCCTTACATTCGCATAAATACATCTGTTTTGGAACCGCTCGTATCAATCGTTATTTTAAATTTTAATGGGGCTAATTACCTGAAGACTTTTTTGCCTTCGGTATTGGCGACGTCCTACCAAAACAAAGAAATTGTGGTGGCAGACAATGGCTCAAAAGACAACTCTTTAGAAATACTTGCTAAATATTTTCCCACTGTTAAAGTGATACTAAATCCGACCAACGAAGGTTTTGCTGGAGGATACAATTGGGCACTTCAACAAGTGCAAGCGGATTATTATATTTTATTGAATTCAGATGTGCAAGTGGATCCGAATTGGTTGACGCCGATGGTTCAATTAATGGAATCAAATCCTACCATTGGTGCTTGTCAACCTAAAATATTAGCACAAAAAGAACCAACTATTTTTGAATATGCTGGTGCAAGTGGGGGATGGATAGACGCCCTTGGTTATCCTTTCTCAAGAGGTAGGGTATTTGATGTATGCGAGCAAGATAAAGGGCAGTATGACAGCGCTGAGCCTATTTTCTGGGCATCTGGAGCAGCCATGATGATTCGATCAAAGTTGTTTCATGCATTGGGAGGATTTGATGCCAGTTTTTTTGCGCATCAAGAGGAAATTGATCTTTGTTGGAGAATGCAATTAGAAGGCCATGCATTGTATGCTTGTCCTAGTGCAGTGGTGTACCATGTAGGTGCTGGTACTTTACCTAGAGGTGGTAGAAAAGTGTTTTTAAATTTTAGGAATAATTTGATCATGTTAAGTAAGCATCTACCTATCCAAGAATTAGTATGGAAAATGCCATTGCGTTTTGCACTCGATGGGGTATCTGCTTGGAAAGGATTACTAAGTGGGGATGGGTACTTTTTTACGGCCATCTTTAAGGCACATTTAGCAGTAATGGGGTATTGGTTAACAGGTAAAGTCAACAGGAGCAAGGCATGTAAACCAATGGCCGAAATGGGGGGTGTTTACAATGGATCGGTTGTTTTTCTTTACTTTTTAAAAAACAGGCAAAAATTTGATAAAATTGTCACCAAACAGGTTCATTATTAAGAACTTGTTGTTATTTTTGCATCCGTAATTAAACACTATGTCACAAGAAATACAAGAAACATCTACCAATAAAGATATTGCCAAGAACTGGGTA
>JBILCS010000050.1:0-12615 GCA_044353005.1 Sediminibacterium sp.
TCTGCAGCCAAATCGTTTAGATGCATATTACAAGTATTGCCATCATAGCCCATACTTACAATACCTACTTGTGCTTTATGTAAATCTTCGTCCGTTAATCCAATACCATAAAACATTGCTTGTGCAGCAGGTTGCGTTGGATCTAAGGTGATGGTCTTTGAATATTTATTGAGTTCCATAAAATTAAATGATAGTTGATTTATGCAAGCGTTCGTGAATAGGATGCTTTTCACCCTTTGCATGTCGTTCAATAAATTCTGACACCATATCGCCAATGGCTGTGGTGGTATAACTATTACTTGTATCAATATCTTTTGTTACAAATCCATTATTCAAACACCAGTCCACTGCAGTGCGCACACTAGCAGCTTCTTCGGTTAATCCAAAATGATCTAATAACATAGCAGTTGATAAAATAGAGCCCATTGGATTGGCAATGTCTTTTCCTGTTGCTTGAGGATAAGAACCATGGATTGGCTCAAACAATGCAGCACTAGTACCAACTGATGCCGATGGCAACAAGCCTAATGAACCCGCCAACACCGATGCTTCGTCGCTTAAAATATCACCAAATAAATTTTCTGTTAACACCACATCAAACTGTGCAGGATTTAAAATGATTTGCATGGCTGCATTGTCTACAAATAAATAATCTACTTGCACATCGCTGTATTCTTTTGCAATGGCTTGCACGACTTTACGCCATAGTCTAGATGTTTCTAATACATTGGCTTTATCAATCAATGTTAAATGTTGTTTTCTTTTTTGTGCATACTGAAATGCCAAATGTGCTACACGCTCTATCTCCATCACACTATAAGAACAATCGTCTTTGGCCACTGTGCCATCCTCACTGAGTGATTTTGCACCAAAATAAATTCCACCTGTTAACTCTCTAAAAATAACAAAGTCTACCTCTTCTAAATACTTGGCTTTTAATGGAGACAAGTGCTGTAAAGAAGGATTGGTTTTTACCGGACGGATATTCGCAAACAATTGTAACTCCTTGCGCAACTTTAATAAGCCTTGCTCTGGTCTTACTTTGGCTGTTGGGTCATTGTCATATTTTGGATCACCAATGGCGCCAAATAAAATGGCATCACTGTTTTTGCAAATAGCAATAGTTTCGTCTGGCAATGGATTGCCCGTTTCGTCGATGGCCACAGCACCCATCAAACCATATTCATAACTAAACTGATGACCATATTGTTTTGCAATCATGTTCAACACTTTAATTGATTGATTAGTAACTTCTGGACCAATGCCATCTCCTAATATCACCGCAATTTTCTTTTCCATACTATTGAATCTTTATAGTTTTTATTTTTTTGCTTCGAAGGCTGCAATCTCTGCTCTCATGCTTAATAGATAATCAATATCATCATAGCCATTCAACAAACAAGTTTTTTTATAGGCATTGATTTCAAATGTTTCCACTGCGCCTGTTGCATCAATGGTGATGGTTTGTGCTGCTAAATCAATGGACAAAGTTTCATTCGAACCCTGTGCAAAAATTTCTTGTAAAAAAGTATCACTCACCGTCACTGGCAATACGCCATTGTTCATGGCATTGTTTTTAAAGATGTCTGCAAAAAAACTAGATACCACCACTTTAAAACCGTAATCTAAAATAGACCATGCTGCATGCTCTCTTGATGAACCACATCCAAAATTCTTTGCTGCCACCAAGATAGTACCACTGTATTGTGCTTGATTCAAAACAAAATCTGCTTTTGGTTTGGTCTCATCATCATTCTCATATCTCCAGTCTCTAAATAAATTTTTACCAAAGCCATCTTTCGTAGTGGCTTTTAAAAAACGCGCAGGAATAATCTGATCCGTATCGACATTCTCGATACGCAGTGGAATAAATTTGCTCGTGATGGTTTGTAATGATTGCATATGCCAATGATTCTATAGTTCGTCTTTCACTTTTAATTTAATAAGGTTCTGATGTCTGTAATCTTGCCCGTTAACAATGCCGCTGCTGCTGTAAGCGGGCTCACTAGCATCGTTCTTGCACCTGCACCCTGACGTCCTTCAAAATTTCTATTACTGGTACTCACGCAATATTCACCTGCTGGTATTTTATCTTCGTTCATACCCAAACAAGCGCTACAGCCTGCTTGTCTTATTTCAACACCTGCTGCCTCAAAAATTTTATCCAATCCTTCCTGCTTAATTTGTTTTGCCACTTCCTGCGATCCTGGTACAATCAATGTTTTCACTGCCGGATCTTTTTGTTTGCCTTTAATAATATTTGCCACCAATCTAAAATCTTCGATCCTTGAATTGGTACAAGACCCAATGAATACATTTTGCACTGGCATACCCAATAAACTTTGTCCTGCTGTTAAGCCCATATACTTTAATGCCTTCTCGTAATTTTGTTTTTCTGTAGCATCTGTAAAACTTTCCATTGTAGGCAAGGAACCTGTGACCGACAAACCCATACCCGGATTGGTACCGTAAGTAATCATTGGTTCAATGTCTGCAGCGTTAATATGAATCTCCATATCAAAATGCGCATCTGCATCACTGTACAATGTTTTCCATTCCGCTAATTGTTGCTCCCAGTCTGCGCCCTTTGGTGCAAACATTCTTCCTTGGATATAATCAAAAGTGGTTTGGTCTGGTGCAATCATGCCTCCGCGCGCACCCATCTCGATACTCATATTGCAAATAGTCATTCTTGCTTCCATGCTCAATGCACGAATTGCTGATCCTGCATATTCTACAAAATAGCCTGTTGCACCACTTGCAGATATTTTTGCAATGATGTATAAAATAATATCTTTTGATACCACACCTTGATTCAACACGCCTTCGATATTGATGCGCATTGATTTTGGCTTGGTTTGCATAATACATTGTGATGCAAAAACCATTTCTACTTCACTCGTGCCAATACCAAATGCCACCGATCCAAACGCACCATGTGTAGAGGTATGACTATCTCCACATACAATGGTCATGCCTGGTTGCGTGATCCCTAATTCTGGTCCTATCACATGCACAATGCCTTGGTTTGGATGTCCTAGTCCGTATAATGTCACCCCATGCTTTGCACAATTATCAATTAAAGTGTCTACCTGAAAACGAGATAGCTGATCCGCAATAGGTAAATGCTGATTTATAGTAGGTACATTATGATCTGCCGTTGCCACAATTTGTGCTGGACGAAAAATACTTGCGCCTCTTTTTTCAATACCAGTAAATGCTTGCGGACTCGTCACTTCATGAATAAAATGTTTATCGATATACAATACCGATGGACCATCTTGAATTTGCTTGACCACATGCTTGTCCCAAATTTTTCCGAATAATGTATTCCCCATTGTTGAATATTTTATTTTCATTGTCTCCCTAATGAGACACTAAAGTTAAATTATAGGCTTTTGCCATTGCTTGTAAATCCGACTCTACCACTTCCTTCTTTTTATCCGCCACTTCTACAAACATGGCATACAATACATCGATATCGTTTCTGTTGTATTCAAATCCTAATTTGTGTAAACGGTGCGCTAGCGCTGATCTCCCGCTTCTTGCTGTTAAAACAATTTTAGTATCTTCTGCACCTACTTCTGCTGGATTCATGATCTCATAAGTTTGCGCTTCTTTTAAAAATCCATCCTGATGAATACCCGATGAATGTGAAAACGCATTGGATCCTACAATCGCTTTATTAGGTTGCACTGCCATGCGCATCACATCCGATACTTCACGACTAATTGGATTTAATAATTTTGGATTGATGCTTGTATAAAACCCTAAGTCTTTATGTTGATTTAAAATCATTACCACTTCCTCCAAGGCAGTATTACCCGCGCGCTCTCCCAATCCATTAATGGTACATTCAATTTGTCTTGCACCACCTATCACACCTGCAATGGAATTGGCGGTGGCCAATCCTAAATCGTTATGGCAATGACAAGACAAAACCGCTTTATCAATATTGTGCACATTGTTCCATAAATAAGCCATCTTCTCTTGGTACTGATGAGGCAAACAATATCCAGTGGTATCTGGTATATTTAAAGTGGTCGCACCAGCTTTCACAACAGCTTCTATGACTTGTGCTAAATATACATTGTCTGTTCGTCCTGCATCTTCTGCATAAAATTCTACATCGTCTGTGAAATTTCTCGCCATCTTCACTGCTTGCACTGCGCGCTCGATAATCGCTTCTCTTGTACTATTGAATTTATATTTTATGTGTAAGTCGGAAGTACCGATACCTGTGTGGATTCTAAAACGTGCTGCAGGCTTCAATGCTTCTGCCGCCACCTCGATATCATTTTGCACCGCTCTTGTCAATCCGCAAACCACGGTATTTTTTAAGGTCTTTGCTATCTGGTGCACCGAGTCAAAATCCCCTGGGCTTGACACAGGAAATCCTGCCTCTATAATGTCCACACCCAGCTCTTCTAACCTCACGGCTAGGGCTAGTTTCTCCTTGGTGTTCAATTTACAACCTGGCACCTGTTCCCCATCTCTTAGAGTCGTATCGAATATGTAGACTTTTTCGCTCATCTTATTGATTTTGAATAGATTATAGATACAAAACGGGCTAAATACCCGCTTACTGATCAAATTTATCGATTCAAGCCGGGTGTTTTTGATCATTTTTATGCCTATTTTACAGTGTGTAAGCAATCCAATTTTTGGATAATACACTGATTTTCAATAAATTGAATCAAATTCAGTTACGATGCCCAACCTGAGTACGGATGCGCTATTTATTTTGATAAAATCCCTTGAAAGGGCCGAAAAACGCAACTTCAAATTGTACGTTACCCGTAATTCTGCGACGACTGACTTAAAGATCATCCAGCTTTTTGATGCCCTGGACAAAATGAAGGATTATGACGAGGAGGAGCTTTTAAGAAAAAATGAATCCATTCAGAAGCAGCAGCTGTCTAATTTAAAAGCACATTTATACGATCAAATTTTATCCAGCCTAAGGGTATTGAAACAACACGAGAATATTGACCTACAGATTCATGAACAATTGGACCATGCTAAAATTTTATACAACAAAGGACTTTACCTACAGAGTTTACGCTTGTTGGAGAAAATTAAAATATTGACCAAACAAAATAACCAAGTCACTTATTTATTGCAAGTGTTGTTTTTAGAAAAAAAGATTGAGTCCCTACATATCACTCGCAGCATGCAAGATCGTGCTAAACAATTGAGCGAAGAAATTGATGACGTAAACCTACGTTTAGAATTGATTGCAAAAGCATCTAATCTTTCTTTACAATTATATGGTTGGTATATTCAACATGGTCATGCACGCAATGACGAGGATCGCGCAATGCTTGATCGTATGATACAAGATCCAGTATTAGAAGCTATCAAATCTTCGACAGGATTTTATGAACAGCTGTTTCGTTACCAATGTATGTGCTGGCATAGCTTTATCAACCAAGATTTTTTAATGCATTATCGTTATAGCCAAAAATGGGTGGACTTGTATGAGGCCAATGAGAACATGAAAGGCATTGAGACAGCACAATACATAAAAGGATTGCATAATTTGATTAGCGCATTTTTTGATTTACGTAACCTACAAAAATTTAAAGATACAATTGCGGTACTTGAACAATTAAGTCAAGAACCAATTGTATTGAACAATAAAAATAACCAGATACAATGTTTTGTCTATATCTATATTGCTAAAATCAACCAACATTTTTTAGAAGGTAGTTTCAGCGAAGGCTTAAAGATGATCCCTATGATGGAGGCGCAATTAAAAGAGATTGAGCCTTTCATTGATAGCCACCGTGTGTTGGTATTTTACTATAAAATTGCTTGTTTATATTTTGGTGCAGGTGAGCCTGCAAAAGCCATTGATTATTTAAATAATATTATCAATTGGAAATTAAATCTCCGTGATGACTTACAATGTTACGCGCGCTTATTGCATTTGATTGCGCATTTTGAATTGGGTAATATGGAAGTGGTGAATTATTTATCCAAATCGGTGTACCGCTTTATGGGTAAGATGGATAACCTTAGCACAGTGGAGGAAGTACTATTTAATTTCTTGAAAGAATCAATTCAGAAATATGGTCGTGCAGGTGTGGCCGGCATCAACAAAGAAGAGTTGAAATTGGCTTTTGAAAATTTATTAGCCATCTTAGGTCCATTGGAGCACAATAAATTAGAGAGCCGTGCCTTTATGTATTTAGATGTTATCTCTTGGTTACAAAGCCATATTCAAAATAAGGATGTGCAAACCATTATTAGAGAAAAGAGTGTAGTAAAATAATGATCTACTTTTTTACTTGATGTGTATTCAAATCAAATGATTGTCCACTGTACATCATTTTAAATGGCTTAAGTACTTTGCCATAGGTTGCTTTTTGATTGGCCCAATCTTTTGCGTCATAGACCATCACATAAGAATTGCCCCATACTTTAAATTGATTGCCCTCCACAATAATCGCAGTAGACTCATCTATCCCTACGCCTAAATGATTGGGATATTTTTCAATCACTGGGATTAAATCAAACTGTCTATTGCGCACCAACACATGTTGGTCGAGATCTACGTTTTGTATAAATGAAAATGCGGGTTGAAAAGGAAAACTTTTAGTGAGGTCTTTTCTTGCATCTCCCCCAACTAGTAATGCACCCATAATAGTGGCGCCTGCAGAAGTGCCCATAATCACACCACCTCTATCTAATAAAGCAAGCATCTCTTTATACAATTGCGTATTGCCATAAGCCTCGGCAATTAAATCCTGGTCGCCTCCACCAAAGAAAATACCTTTCGCTTTTCTCATGAGTGCAATATTTTCTGGCGCGTCTGCCTTGACCTTATCTCTTGTGTGTATGGTTAATAAATTTGTAAAACCTCGGGAGCTGAATTTTACCAAATGCCCGCCCTCTTGAATATATTTTTCATCCGAAGTCGCAGTTGGAATATACACAACAGGTTGATCCTTGCCACCGCAATGGGCTGCGAAAAATTCAAATAAAGAATCTGGAATGGACCCGCCTCCAATAATAATTAATTTGCCTTTGTAATTAAAATAGGGATTAGAAGGGGTCTGTGCGTTTATATTATAAACAAATAGAAACAGCATACCAATTAGAAGCATCGATTTTTTCATAAAGCAGCATTTAAATTGTTTACATACAATAAACAATTAACAAACTATTTTAGTAAAGGATGCTTAGCGCTTATCCTTGGTACATTAGATCTATCTCTTTTTCAAAATTCGCAAGTACTTGCTTACGGCGTACACTTAACTTAGGCGTCATCTCTCCTTGGTCAATAGTCAACTCTCTAGGTAATAAAGTGAACTTTTTCACTTGCTCTACCTGATTGAATAATAGATTGTATTCGGCAATGATAGATTCAAAAGTCGAAAGTACCGTGGCATTCTGAATGATGGCTTCATTGCTTGTATATTCAGTACCATTTTGTTTTGCCCATTCTCTCAATTTAGCAAAACTTGGCACAACCAAAGCAGTCACCATTTTTTTATTATCTCCAACTAAAACAATCTGTTCGATGAAAGGACTTTCCTTCATCTTATTTTCGATTGGCTGCGGGGCTACGTATTTACCGCCGCTTGTTTTAAATAATTCTTTTTTACGATCTGTAATTTTTAAATACTTGCCATCAATAATTTCACCTATATCTCCTGTATGCAACCAACCATTGATGACTGTTTCTGCAGTTAAATCGGGACGCTTATAATAACCCTTCATCACACTTGGTCCTGCTACACAAATCTCTCCATCTGCTTCTAATTTCATTTCAACACCTTCAATAGCCATGCCCACAGTTCCAAATTTCATATCACCTGGTGTTCTATAATTGATACTAATAATAGGACTGTTCTCTGTTGGACCATATCCTTCATACACTGGAATTTGAGCTGCATTAAAAATGCGCAATAATTTTACCTGACATGCCGCACCGCCTGTTACAATAAATTTTACATTGCCGCCTAATCCTTCTCTCCACTTGCTAAATATAATTTTATTCGCCAACTTCAATTGGAACTGGTACCATGCCGACCCTGGATTTAAATTATCATATTGCTCTCCTAAAGCTACTGCCCAGAAAAATAATTTACGTTTAAGGCCAGTCAACTCTTCACCCTTCATCATAATTTTTTCAAAAACTTTTTCCAATAATCTTGGCACAGTAGAAAATCCATCTGGTGCAATTTCTTTTAAGTTTTCACCAATGGTCTCCATAGATTCTGCATAGTAGATACTCATCCCACTATATAAATAAATATAAGAAGCCACTTTTTCAAAAATATGATTCAATGGCAAAAAGCTCAATACTTTTTGATCGGGTGAATCTGGAAAAGGAAAGCTTTTTTTTCCTGCTTGTAAATTAAAATAAATATTATGATGCGTTAACATCACCCCCTTTGGCGTACCCGTTGTTCCACTTGTATAAATAAAAGTGGCTACCTGTTCTACTGGGATTGTTTTTTTAATGACATCTACTTGTTCTAATAAATCTGTATCCTGTAAACACAATTCACTCCAGTGCTTTGCACCAGCGATATGATCAAAAGTGTAGACCTCTTTTAAACAAGGCACTTTATCTTTAATAGACATCACTTTATTGTATAAATCTTGATTGCTCGCAAACATGTATTTTACCGACGCGTCATTCAAAATAAAAGTCAATTCTAAAGGATTGGTAGTTGGATAAACCGGCACCCAGATGACACCAATTTGTTGCGTGGCCATATCCGCCATCAACCATTCTGGTCTATTGTTACTGATGATGGCAATCTTATCTGAGCCTTCTGGTGTAAAATCATTCCCAGATAAGCCAAGGCTTAATAAACCAGCGCTCAAAGCATTCACGGTTGAAGCCACTTCGGCAGTAGAGTAGGTTCTCCATCCACCGTTTTCTTTTCCAGCCAACATGACTTCCTGAGGAAATTTTGTTAACTGATGTTCTATACAATCAAAGAGTCTTTTAGATTCCATATGTCAAGTGATTTGTACAACAAAATACAAAAAAAACCAGTCTTTTGACTGGTTTTAGAAAGGAATTATAGGCTACTCGTCTTTTATATAAAACTTTTTAAAGTCAACTATTAAATCTTGTTTAATCCTTTGAATCGTATATCAAATGAGTCAATAAGCCATCTCTTAATTTTGGCTCAAACCAAGTGCTTTTTGGTGGCATCACTTCGCCCGCATCTGAGATATTGAATAATTGATCGATCGTTACTGGATATAAACTGATTGCCAATACCATATCGCCACTATCCACTCTCGCTTCTAGTGCTTCCATGCCACGGATACCGCCCACAAAATCAATTCTTTTGTCTACACGTTGATCTTTGATACCTAATAATTTATCTAAAATATGATTGGATAAAATGGTGACATCTAAAACACCAATAGGGTCTGCATCATTATAAGTACCTGGTTTTGCAGTCAATGCATACCATTGATGTTGCATATACAATCCAAAACGATGCAATGCATCTGGTTTAAATGCAGCGTCCATTGTTTGAACATCAAAGTCTTGCTCCAATGCAGTTAAAAAAGCTGCTGCTTCATGTCCATTCAAGTCTTTTACTACTCTATTATAATCCATGATCGCCAATTGGTTAGATGGAAACAAAGTGGTTAAAAAATAATCGGCCATGGTATTTTGCTTGCCAATCGCTGTTCTCACTTTTGCTGCAGATGCTGCTCTGTGATGCCCGTCTGCGATATAAGTGCATGGCACTTCGGTGTCAAATAGTTGAGTGATTTGTGCAATGGTATCGGTATCGCTCACTGCCCAAACCGTATGCTGGATGCCATCTTCTGCAGTAAAATCATAGACTGCATTTTTAGTCGTCTTCCATTTTTCTATCAAAGTATCAATTGAATCCTGATTGCGATACGCTAAAAAAACATTGCCAGTTTGTGCACCAGTCGTTTTAATATGATTGATTCTGTCCTGCTCTTTTTCGGGACGTGTAAACTCATGCTTTTTAATGATGCCATTTTCATAATCATCTACACTACTCACACAAACCAATCCTGTTTGCGCGCGACCATCCATGACCAATTGATAAATATAATAACAAGGTTTTGATTCTTTAAACAACACATCTCTTTGCATGAATGCATTTAAATTATCCAATGCAATATCATAGACTTGTTGACTATGGATGTCTACGGTTTCTGGTAAATCAATTTCGCTCTTGGTGATATGTAAAAAAGTATAGGCGTTGCCAACAGCTTCTGCTTTTGCTTCTGCACTATTTAAAACATCGTAAGGTTTACTTGCTACTTGCTTCGCTAATTGAGGCTGAGGACGCAATGCCTCAAAGGGACTGATTTTTGCCATGAAGGCAAATATCGTTCATTTTGTCGAATATAATCTACTTCATAGCCATTGATTCGTTAAAATAAAATATTTTTTGAAACAAAAAATAGCCTTAATGAAAGTCTTTTATTAATTCGCAAAATGAAACTACACTTGAGATTGGCATGGCATTGTACATACTTACTCTTATGCCACCCACTGTTCTATAACCTTTCACACCAATCATGCCCTTTTCTTTACACAAAGTTAAAAAACCAGCTTCTTTTGTTTGATCTTTTAAAAAGAAAACTGCATTCATGATGCTTCTATCTTCCTTTGCAATCGGACAATAAAAATGTTCGGATGCATCTATTGTGTTGTATAATAAATTCGCTTTGGCCGTATTTCTTTTTTCCATCTCTACTAGTCCACCTTCTTTTTCGATCCATCTTAATGTGAGTAAACTTACATAAATCGAAAACACTGGTGGCGTATTTAATAAAGAGCCTGCCTCTATGTGTTTTTGATAATCTAAAATTGCAGGGATAGATCTATTCGTTTTTCCTAGAATTGATTTTTTAACCACCACCATGGTAACGCCTGCTGCACCCATATTTTTTTGTGCACCTGCATAAATCAAATCAAACTGATGAAAGGGTGTGGGTCTACAAAAAATATCCGAACTCATATCCCCAATTAAGGGCACACCAGCCTGTGGGTAGCTATGCCATTGAGTTCCCTCCACCGTATTATTGGTTGTAATATGCAAATAACTGGTATTTGCGGGCAATTCAAGGGCCTTATTGATAAAAGTATGCTTGTCTGCTGTGGTATCTGATACCACTTTGACTGGTCCAAAAATTTGTGCTTCTTTCACTGCTTTATGCCCCCATATGCCATTGTCACAAATCGCAGCTAAACCATTTTCATCCAATAAATTCATGGGCACTTGCATAAACTGCATGGTGGCACCTCCTTGTAAAAATAAGACTTCATAATCATCGCCTATATCCATCAATCTTTTTACAATTTGTTTTGCTTCTTCTACTACGGCAACAAAATACGTTGTTCTATGTCCGATTTCTAAAATAGACAATCCTATTCCATTAAAATCATGAATGGCAGCTGCCGCTTGATCTAATACTTCTTTGGGTAAAATGGAAGGGCCTGAATTAAAATTATGTAATTGCATTAGAGAATACTATTTTTTGAAAATTAATCTGTGCTTCCCATCGAAGTGTCTTTACTTTCAATCGAAGGGACCGTGCTTCCCATCGAAAGATGCACTGCATCTTTCACTTCTTCGTCAACAGTAGACGTAACACCGCCTGAGATGGCATATTTCATTGCTTCTGCAGCATTCATATGCTTTGGTAATTTTTTAGTATTGGCCAATGGTACAATAAATGATATACCAGAAATCGCATAAGAATGGGGGACATACACAGTCACGTGGTCCTTTAAACCTAAATGCTCACAACTTTCTTGCGTGATAAATCCAATGCGCCATATATCATTCCCATCAACACATACCAAAATTGGTTTATCGAATTTTTTATTATTACCAGCAAAAGCTTCTAAAAAATCTTTAACAGAAGAGTAAATAATTTTAACGCCTGGTGTGCGTTCCAATAATTTATCAAAAATGGATACCAACCTTTCAACAAAAAACAAGGACGATAACCAACCTACAAATAATACTAACAATATGGCGACTAAAAATCCCAATCCAGTTACTTTTGGAATTTCACCATTGACTGCTGCAAATCGGATTGGAAAAAAACTATTTAATAAATTAGGTAAAAAATTGTCTACCAGATTAAACAAAGTCACCACAATCCAAAGGGTCACTCCGATAGGTGCTAAGGCAATAATACCTTGGAAAAAAAATCTTGCTAATAGGCTTAAAATCGATTTTCTCTTAAAATTTTGCCCAAAAATGCCCATTTTATAATGATTTAGGTACAAATTTCACTCATTTTGGTCATTTATCAAGAATTAATACAAATTTCATGCTTGGAAACTTTGCAAACTTATAAAGTTTCCTTAGTTTTGCGCCTTCAACTGAAACTATGGAAACAAGAATATTATTAAAGGCGAGGGATTTAATGCTCCAGTCCGGCTTGAGACAGGTGACCATGGACGACCTAGCCCATCAATTGGGGATTAGCAAAAAAACCATTTATCTATATTATAAGGATAAGGATGATTTGGTAAAGGCCGTGGTGAATCTAGAATTAAAAGAGCATGAAATGACTTGCAAAGACTGTAAATCAAAAGCAGAAAATGCGATTCATGAAATGTTTTTGCTAATG
>JBILCS010000006.1:0-39965 GCA_044353005.1 Sediminibacterium sp.
TGAATAAAATTTTAGTGGATGCCACTAGCTTCTTTTTAAGAGATGCGCATGGTGTGGTAGATCGTATTAAGCGCGCAAGACAAGGCACTTATGCCATCAACGAAAATAGATCTGCTATTTATATTCAAAACACTAAGAATTTTCCTAAAAATGCAGAGTTCGAAGCAACTGTTACATTTGTTGGCGGATCCGATGCGGGTAGATTGGTGCAATCTGTAACACCTTCTCCAGAAGCAATCACTGTTAGAATGCATCATAGCTTTGTAGAATTACCAGACAACAATTACAGTCCAAGAAAATATGATATTCGAAGTGGGTATGGAGGTACAAGTTATTTTGATTACAGTTCCGACATAAGTGAACCAATACAGCAAATGGTGATCAATAGACATCGTTTACAGAAAAAAGATCCTTCTGCTGCTGTCAGCGAAGCTGTTAAACCAATCATATATTATTTAGACAATGGCACGCCAGAACCAATTCGTTCTGCTTTATTAGAAGGTGGAAGATGGTGGAACCAAGCTTTTGAAGCTGCAGGTTATAAAAATGCATTTCAATTATACATCCTTCCCGACTCTGCAGACCCAATGGATATTCGTTACAATATGATCAATTGGGTGCACCGTTCTACCAGAGGTTGGAGTTATGGGGCTTCTGTGGTGGACCCTAGAACTGGAGAGATTATCAAAGGTCAGGTATCATTAGGCTCTTTGAGAGTGAGACAGGATTATTTAATTTTTGCTGCATTACTATCCCCTTATACAACAGGAAAGCCAGTTTCAGAGGAAATGCGTAAAGCTGCAATTCATAGATTAAGACAACTTTCTGCGCATGAAATTGGACATACCTTGGGCTTACAACACAATTATGCATCTAGTTTTAATGATAGATCATCGGTGATGGACTACCCACATCCAAATGTTTTTGTAAACGCAAAAGGTGCTTTAGATTTCTCTACTATTTACACAGACGAAATTGGTCTTTGGGATAAACGTGCCATCACTTATGGTTACCAAGATTTCCCAAAGAGCATCAATGAAGCAAGTGCTTTAAATAATTTATTAGAAGAAAATTCAAAAAATGGATTACAATTTATTGCAGATGCAGACGCAAGAGCAGCAGGCGGTATGCACCCAAATGCGCATCTTTGGGACAACCAACCTGATGCAGTGGATGGCTTAATGCAAACTTTTGCTGTACGCAATAAAGCAATGCAACAATTTGGGGAAGATGCGGTAAAAGTGGGTACCCCACTTGCTCAATTGGAAGACATGCTTGTGCCGGTCTACAATTACCATCGATACCAATACGAAGCAGTTACAAAATTAATTGGAGGTGTTAATTATCAATATAGTGTTAGAGGTGATAAAAATCAAATTCAACCCACTATTTTACCAAATGCGATGCAGCAAAAAGCCTTAGATGCTGCCTTGGCATGTTTAGCACCTAGCTTCTTATCGATTCCGGAAAATGTTTTACAACTCATTCCTCCAAGACCACCTATGTATTATGGCGTAGGAGAATTATTTACAAAAAGAACCGGACTAAGTTTTGATGCTTTATCTCCAGCCGAAGCCTTGGTGGATTTTGAATTGTCTTTCTTATTCAACGCAGAAAGAGCCAATCGTTTAGTCCAAAACAAAGCTAGATCGGGTAGCATGGGATGGGATAATGTACTAGATGCGATATTAGATAAAACATGGTATGCAGCATCAGTGTCTGGCTTAGCTGGATCCGTTCAATTACAAACGCAACAACAAACTTTAAGCTGGTTAATTGGCTTGAGCCAAAGCAGCGATGCGAATTTTGAAGTAAAAAGTATCTGTGCGAATAGATTGAATAAATTGAAATCAAAATTAACTAGTCTATCCATCAGCAACCCGAAGCTTGCAGCGCATTATCAATATGCCATTAGTAGAATTGATGATCCTGAAGATATTATCCTTCCTAAGCCTGTAGTCATTCCTCCAGGTGCACCGATTGGATGTGATTTATAAAAAAAATCGAGGGGCCCATTTATGGGGTCCCTCGAAAAAATCATTAGAGTAGAAATAAATTAGCGCTTAAATTTTCTTAAGCGCTAATTTTTTATATGAACATTCTTATAGGTTCTTCTAAATAGCTTTTCAAAGTTTGTAAGAAAGCCGATCCTGTTGCGCCATCCACTACTCTATGGTCACAACTTAAGGTTACATTCATGACATTGCCTGGTACTATTTGACCATTCTTTACCACAGGCTCTTGTGCAATACCGCCTACCGCTAGTATACAAGCATCTGGAGGATTAATAATCGCGGTAAATGAATCTATACCAAACATGCCTAAATTAGAAATGGTGAAAGTGCTTCCTTCCCAATCCGAAGGTTGTAATTTTTTGTCTTTTGCTTTTTTAGCAAACTCTTTTATAGATACACTTATTTCATCCAAAGAAAGTCCGTCTGCAAAACGAAGTACAGGAACCAATAATCCTTCATCTACCGCAACGGCAATACCAATATTCACATGGTGGTTTGCACGAATCACATCGCCTAACCAACTGCTATTCACTTTAGGATGTTGTTTTAAAGAAAGGGCTACCGCTTTAACAATAAAATCATTGAAGCTAATTTTAACAGGTGCTGTTTCATTCACGACTGTTCTAGCAGCAATGGTCGCATCCATGTTAATTTTCATGGTTAGATAAAAATGCGGCGCTGTAAATAAGCTTTCGCTTAAACGTCTTGCAATGGTTTTACGCATTTGAGAAACCGGCGTATCAACAAAGCTTACTTGACCTACAAAATTCGTATTTCTTGGAGCTGCTGCTTTTGCAGTACTTGAAGTATTACCTGGCGTATAATTATCTAAATCTGTTCTTGTTATTCTTCCATGTTCTCCGGTACCTTGAACATATTTTAAATCAATCCCTTTTTCTTTAGCAATTTTTTTAGCTAAAGGCGATGCAAAAATTCTTCCCTCATTCACTACTTGCGCTGGAGCAGGACTTACAGCAGTCGTTGCAGGCGCAGGTGTAGCTTGAGGAGTAGCTATTGTTGTTGCAGATGGTGTTGGTGCAGCTGGAGCAGTTGCTTGTGCAGCACCGCCTTTTAATACAGCAACAATTGGAGCAATGTCTAAACCTTGTTGTCCAATGATACAAAGTAAATCATTCACTAAAATCTTCTCTCCAGCCTTAGCACCTTGGTATAATAAAATCCCATCTTTATAAGATTCCAATTCCATCGTTGCCTTATCGGTTTCGATGTCTGCTAATACTTCTCCTTTTTTTACAGTATCTCCTATTTGCTTATGCCATCCTGCAATCACCCCTTCTGTCATGGTATCACTTAATCTTGGCATCAATACCACTTCTTCCATTGCTGAAAAATCTGCAGTTGGAGCAGCAGGCGCTGCAGGAGCCGTTGCAGGTGCAACTGAAGTTTCAATTGTTTGAGTTGGAGCTGGCGCATTTGCTGCACCCGTATTTTGAGCAATCAAAGCAGATACATCTTCACCTGCTTTTCCAAAAATGGCCAATAAATCGTTGACTTGTAATTTTCCACCACGTGGCGTTCCAATGTGTAATAAAACACCATCTTGATAGCTCTCCAATTCCATGGTTGCTTTATCCGTTTCTATTTCGGCTAACAAATCGCCTTTTTTTACGGTATCCCCCACATTCTTGTGCCAAGCCGCAACAACACCTTCGGTCATGGTATCACTCAAACGGGGCATTAATATTACTTCTGCCATAGGTAAAAAGCTAATTTGTAATTGAGTGGTGAAATTACACTAAAAATGTATTTTTTCCCACCGAAATAGGCAATTTTATAGCAAATAAGGTCAAATTAAGGCAGATAAAAATAAATCCTAGATGCCTTATTGTCCTTGCGCTAAACTATATGCTTTTTTATCTCCCCACATGTTCAATATTTCAACTGAACTAATCTGAAAATCTTTAGCAAGCAAGCTATATAAATTGATGATGTCTGATTGGGTAAGCGGAGTTGCATTTTCCGTTTCAAATCGAAGAAGATATTGATTCACTAGGTTGGTGAAAACAGAGCCTGTTGGCCAAACCTGCGTTCCTCTATTAGAAATTGTAACCAATTTAAAATGATTTTTTTCATATTGCATGGCTACGGCAGCCAATGCATTTGGTTGTAATGTTGATTCAATAAAGAAATCTGCTCCAACAATTTTATGGGGCTCCTTATTTGAACCCAATAAAATTGGATTATTTGAGATAGCCTTATTGGTAGATACAAAATCAAAATCTTTCAAGTTTGGTTTTGGATTTTGTGTTGGTTGTTTGCCAAAATTATCAATGATGGCTTGTGCAAAAACAGTGGTATTCACCGAAGCAATGGACTTGTCTCCAAAATCACCAGTATGCACACCCGACTCCAATGTAAACAATAATGCATTTTCAATCATGACTGCTTTTTCCATCATGCCTAGATGACGTAACATATTCAATCCACTCAATAATAAAGAGGTAGGATTGGCAATATTTTTACCTGCAATATCTGGCGCAGTGCCATGTACTGCCTCAAAAATAGAAATATGATCTCCGATATTTGAAGATGGCGCAAAACCAAGCCCACCAACCAATCCAGCACATAGGTCACTCACAATATCTCCTTGTAAATTAGTTAGTACAATCACATCAAATAATTCTGGATGACTTACCAATTTCATGCATAAATCATCTACAATAATATCGTCTGCTTTCAGATTTGGATATCCCTTTGCAATCTCATTAAAGACTTCCAAAAATAGACCATCCGTAATCTTCATAATATTGGCCTTGTGTCCACAAGTAATTCTTTTTGCACCTTTTTTTTGAGCCATTTCAAATGCATAACGAATCACTTGTTCACTTCCGCCTCTGGTAATATATCTTCTGGCAATGGCTACATCTTGTGTTAATTTATGTTCGATGCCACCATAAGTATCTTCGATGTTTTCACGCACGATGGTCAAATCAATATTAATACCTGCTTTACTAAAAACAGTATCTACCCCACTTAAAGTTTGAAATTTTCTATCATTCGCGTAGGTGTTCCAAGTTTTTCTTGCCGTTACGTTGACACTTTTAACCCCTTTACCCTTTGGTGTTTCCATTGGCCCCTTTAAAAGGATCCCTAATTGTTCAATCGTTTCTTTTGCTTCTGGTGTCATCCCATTGCTAAACCCTTTATCAAATACCCATTTTCCCATGTCTACATACTGATATTCCAATGGTACTTTAGCTGCATTGAATATGCCAATGACTGCTTCCATGATTTCTGGACCGATCCCGTCACCTTTAGCTACAGCTATCTTCATTTTAGTCAGTTTTTATAGTGAAAAATGGTTTTTATATCTATATGATTCAAACGCTTCCGCAAAGTTAGGTGAGTTCCTCCTGCTTAAAAAAAAATAGCCCCTCTTTTTGGGCAAGCTGAGTAAAATATTTGCTAATTTTATACCGCAGTATACTCTGCAAGTTACTTTTGATCATTAAGGTCATGATTTCTACAATTTCTGAAGGAATAGAAGTAAGTGTTGAAACCTTTTACCAAAAAGATTATAGCAACCCTTTACAGCAAGATTTTATGTTTGCTTATCGTATTACAATAGAAAATCACAACGCATTTCCTGTAAAATTACTACGTAGATTTTGGGAGATATTTGACAGCAATGGAGAGCATAGAGTAGTGGAAGGTGAAGGCGTGGTGGGTGTTCAACCTTTAATCATGCCTGGAAAGCAATATCAATATGTAAGTGGATGTAACTTAAAAACCGAATTAGGTAAAATGCAAGGTTACTATAACATGGAAAATATTGAAAACAGGGAAGCCATTCAAGTTAAGATTCCTGCATTCAAAATGATTGCACCAGTAAAATTAAATTAAGCTGCAAGATTGAGCTTAATTTAAATTCAAATTTATTTTTAAAAAATGCTAATGGCCTAAAAGTCCAGGTCTGCCTGATCAAAGATGACCATGGCAGGGGTTTTCAATAATTGATTGAGATCACTTTTTGAGGTTCCTTTTTGTTGGTTCATCCAAGATTTTACAATGCTGTAGCCAATAAATTTACCCACGTTGCCTGGTATATCCTCTCCAAAATAATCATTATAAGGCGCTTCTCTTAAAATCGCTGAAGTCAAATTCGGATCTACCGAAAAAAGCCTGTTTTGGCTTGATAAGAAAGTCCAAATATCCCCTTTATTTTCTTCGATTGCTTTTAACTGATTCCCTGTATAACCCAATAACAGTGTATCCGAAGTCGTTGGTAAACATTGACTGAGTATATATTGACGTTTCCCAATTTCAATCATTTGTTCAATCAACTGCTTCCCATTCATTGCTATAGGATCATAATCATTCAACATATTTTGAATTGAATTCACTACAATATATTCTGGTGCAAATTGACGACTAATATAAGTTGGGTAGATGGTATTGATTTGTTCGGAGTAATACCAGCTTGACGCCGCACCCATATACAATTGAAGACCAATAGCAAGTCCATCTTTAGTCACCACATTCCCATAGGTTTCGAGTGGCCCTATAAAGTAAATGATTTGAGTTGGCAAAGTATAGGATGGAAAATAGTAATGAAATCTTTTAAATGCATCTGTCATCTCTGGAGTTGCTTTCTTGAATGCTTGTACTTTTTGAGTGGCTTGATAGATGGGGAGATAGGCTTTATAAAAAGCCAATATCTTTTTAGGCTCTTTTTTTGAAGACAGCATCAAAATTCGATTAAAATAATCTTCCGAAAATCGAGGATATGCTTGGACTAATTTAGCTAAATCTGACTCAAAATCTAAGCTGTCCATGGCAAAGAAAGCACTGTCAAATCGAATTGTTCGGATATTTGGAGTTGGCGCATGTAGAGCAGGGTCTTGAGGTGCCGTATTACAGGCTCCAAGAGTAAGTCCAATCCATCCATAAAATAAAGCAGTTAAACGCATCCTCGAAAGTACAAAAAAAGCGAGGTTATTTCTTTTAAAAACCGACCTTTGATGCATGAAAATTTGTATCGCCCAACAGAATTATCATATTGGCAATTTCGAGGCCAACACAAAACAGATCATTGACGCAATTGAGCGTGCAAAGCAACAAGGTGCTGATTTAATTTTATTTAGCGAAATGAGTGTCTGCGGTTATCCTGCGAGAGACTTTGTTGAGTTCGATGATTTTATCAATCAATGTTATGCCAGTGTAGATGCCATTAGAAAAGTGGCAGACACGATTGGTGTATTGATTGGCGCGCCAGCGCACAATACCAATGAAAAAGGAAAGCCTTTATACAACGCAGCATTTTTTTTATACGATCAAAAAATACAAGCAGAGATTCATAAAACATTATTACCTACTTATGATGTATTTGACGAGAATCGATATTTTGAACCAGCGAGCGAATGGAAAGTAGTTCCCTTCAAAGGAAAACAATTGGCGATCACCATTTGTGAAGACATTTGGAACCTTGGAGATAACCCATTGTACACGATTTGTCCCATGGATCAAATGATGCAACAAGCTCCAGATATTTTACTCAATTTGAGTGCTTCTCCATTTGATTATACCCATGACGAAGATCGAAAAGCCACCATTAAATCAAATGTAGTAAAATACAAGAAACCTTTGTTCTATTGTAACGCCATTGGAAGTCAAACAGAAATTGTATTTGATGGCGCTTCTTTGGTTTTTGATAAGGATGCTAATTTATGTGGTGCTTTACCAATGTTTGAATCTGCTATGCAAATTTTTGAATGCAATGATGACGGAACCATCAATGCACCAATTCTTGAACCAGCGGCATCTGTTCCAAGTAAGGAATTGAATCCCGCTAAATTATTACCAGCATTGAATATCGACCAAGTGTATAAAGCTTTGGTATTAGGCGTGAAAGATTATTTTAATAAGATGGGTTTTAAAAAAGCAATCCTAGGATCTTCTGGAGGCATTGACTCCGCTGTAACCCTTGCTATTGCATGCGAAGCATTGGGTAAAGAAAATGTGTATGCTATTTTAATGCCTTCACCCTATTCCAGTCCGCATTCTGTAGAGGATGCCGTTCAGTTAAGTAAAAACTTAGGCAACCCTAACGATACCATTGCAATTAAAGATGTCTATGAAAGTTTTTTACATACATTGAAGCCTATATTTAAAGACCTGCCTTTCTCATTAGCAGAAGAAAATATACAAAGCAGGTCGAGAGGGAATTTACTCATGGCCATTGCAAATAAATTCGGCTATGTGTTATTGAACACTTCTAATAAAAGTGAATTGGCAACGGGTTATGGTACATTGTATGGTGATATGGCAGGAGGATTTGGCGTATTAGGGGATTGTTATAAATTACAAGTGTATGAATTGGCCAACTATATTAATTCAACAAAAGAAGTCATACCAAAAAATATTATTGAAAAAGCGCCAAGCGCAGAACTAAGACCAGATCAAAAAGACAGCGATAGTTTACCAGACTATGCCGTATTGGATCAAATTTTATACCAGTACATAGAAAAACGTGCAGACCCTGTAATCATTAAAGCACTTGGATTTGATGCAGCATTGGTAGATCGTACCTTAAAAATGGTCAATACCAACGAATACAAACGCAACCAATTTTGCCCTATCATTCGTATATCGCCAAAAGCATTCGGCGTGGGAAGAAGAATGCCTATTGTTGGAAAATATTTAAATTAAAATATGAAAAACAAAACATGGATTTACTTAGCGCCTGTTTTACTTTTTTTAAGCTTAAACACCGTTGCACAAAAATCAGCGCCCATTTTACCTGGCGCTTATCAAACTGCAACATATATGCCCCTTTTAAAAAATAAAAGAGTGGGGTTGTTTACCAACCACACTGCTACTGTAGGCACAAAACATTTAATTGACACTTTACTTGCAAGTGGGATTCAAATACAAAAAGTATTTACACCAGAACATGGCCTTAGAGGCACTGCAGATGCAGGAGAAAAAACCAAAGATGGCATAGATGAAGCCACTGGCGTAAAGATTGTTTCACTCTATGGAAAAAAATACGGACCAAGTGAAGCAGACCTTATGGATGTAGACGTATTGGTTTTTGATATTCAAGATGTGGGCACAAGATTTTATACTTATATCTCTTCTCTGCAATACTATATGGAAGCTGCATGGGCCAATAATAAGCCGTTGGTTATTTTAGATCGTCCTAATCCAAATGGGCACTATGTAGATGGACCTGTGTTAGAAAAACCATATAGTAGTTTTGTTGGCAAGAAATCTATTCCAACTGTTTATGGTATGACCATTGGCGAATACGCTACAATGTTAGTGGGTGAAAAATGGTTGACAGCGCCAGCTGATAGCAATATCAATAAAGCAGGAAGCCCAATTCAATTCACTGTGATTGGATGCAAGAATTATGACCATAGTTCCATGTATACCTTCAATATTGCACCCTCACCAAATTTACCAGACATGAATGCCATCTATTGGTATCCAACCACCTGTTTAATTGAAGGCTCAGTAATGAGTGAGGGACGCGGCACAGCGCATGCATTTGCACATATTGGTCATCCAAGTATTCAAGGTAAAAGTTTTAGCTTTATTCCTGGGCCAAGAACGGGTGCCATGAGTTCAAAATTATATGGACAAACCTGCTATGGATGGGACTTAAGTAAGCAACAAGCACCTAATAAGATTGATCTAGATTTGATCATCGAGATGTACCAAGCTTTCCCAGTAAAGGATAGTTTTTTTATTGAGCCTAAATCAAAATTAGCCACAGACTACTTCTTTAATAAATTAGCTGGTAACGCTACTTTGATGGAACAATTAAAATCAGGCCAATCTGCTGCAACCATTAGAGCTAGCTGGCAACCAGGACTAACTGCATTCAAGCAAATGCGTAAAAAATATTTATTGTATACAGATTTTGAATAGCCAGTATAAGATCAAACTAAACGAATGAATGAATAAACGAATGAATGAAAGAAAGAATGAAATTCATTTTACTACATACAAAAAAGGTCCCGAAATTTCGGGACCTTTTTTGTAGAATAAATCAATTGCAGATTCAATTATCCTCCAATGATTGGAATGGCTAATTGATGTACCGCATCATTTAATTTCTTAACGCCTGTTTTCTTCAATGTATCCAGCTTATTGAATTCTGCATCTACTTGGCCTTTTAATAATTCATACACTCCTTGCACTTGTTGTGTTGGAGCTGTGTAGCCAGATGCTGCTGATTCAAATACACCAGCAATTTTATCGTCTAAGCGAATTGGGAAATTTAATACGTCCTGTCCGCTCTTAGCTTTTGTTTGATGTAATGCTTCTTCGATTGAAGTTAAGCTAGCCAATACTTCTTTTGCTTGCTTTTGGAAAGCAGAATCTTTTGTTTTCTTCTGTAACATACCAATCTGTGCGCGTAATTCTTTGATACCCTTTAAGTTTTTCATGATATCGCTGAAAGTACCAGCAACTTTTAATAAGAATTGTTCCTGCGCTTTCAAGTCTGCATCAGATACTTTATAATTTGGATCTGCCACAATTGTAAATGGCATTTCGCTCACTGTATTATCGATTGTCACTTTCGCCGTGTACTTACCCGGAGCAGCTAATACTGGACTTGTTGAACCATTCCAAAGAATCAAACCAGTCTCTGGTTTTTCTGCTTCTTTATGGTACATATTCCAAACAAAACTTTGGAATCCTGCATCTGTACTTGGTCCTCCCGCTTCTGTATGATTGATTTTTTTGATCACTTTTTTCTGATCATCCATAATCTCGATTTCTACTTTAGAAGAATCCGTATTTGCTTTCCAGTATTTGATCACCACACCTTTAGCAGGATTCGTTCCTACATTCGCCGGCATACTCACAGTTGCGCCACGTCCTCTTCTGCCACCCATTTGTGGGGGTACGCGATAAGTATTGGCAATTGGAAATACTTGACTTGCTGTAGGAGCAGGTTGGAAATTTTCTACAAATGACAAGTCATCTAAAACATAAATACTTCTTCCTTGTGTTCCCACAATTAAGTTATGGTCCTTTATCAATAAATCAGTGATAGGCGTGACTGGAAGATCTAATTGAAAGCGCTCCCAAGATGCACCATCATTGATAGATACATACAATCCATATTCAGTACCTGCAAACAAGACACCTGCTTTTCTTGGACTAGCGACAATCGCTCTTGTAAAGTGCATTGGATCAATTCCATTGGTAATTTTAGTCCATGTAGCACCGTAGTCAGTTGTCTTGTAGATATAAGGCGCAAAGTCATCTAATTTATACCTTGTACCTGCAAAATAGGCAGTTCCTTTTCTGATTGGATCTACTTCTACTCTATTCCACATGATCCATTTAGGTGCATCTTTTGGTGTTACATTCGTCCATGTTTTACCACCATCTTTGCTCACATGAATTAAACCATCATCGCTACCTGTCCATAATAAATCTTTTTCAACTGGTGATTCTGCCGCAGTGAAAATCGTACAATAATATTCTACACTCGTATTATCTTGTGTAATTGGTCCGCCAGAACTTTTTTGTTTTGTCTTATCATCCGTCGTTAAATCTGGAGATAACATATTCCAGCTTGCACCTTCGTTTTCTGAAGAAAATAAATGGTTACCTGCAGTGTATAATTTCTTTGGATTATGCGGAGAGAAGAAGATTGGATGGTTCCATTGGAAACGATACTTCATCACTTCTGCACCTGCACCCATTGGATTATCTGGCCATACATTGATCACTCTATTCTCTCCCGTTTTATGGTCATAGCGTGTGATCAAACCACCATAAGATCCACCATATACAATATCGCTATTCAATGGATCAGCAACAATATAGCCACTCTCACCACCTGCAGTCACATCAAAATCGTTTTCTCCAATGAATGCACCATAAGTACTTGACTTAATTCTGAATGCAGAATTATCTTGTTGTGCAGCTAGGATTCGGTAAGGGAAACTATTATCCGTACTTAAACGATACACTTGCACAGTTGGCTGATTCATCATCGTACTCCAGTTTCTTCCAGCATCCATACTCACTTGCGCACCACCATCATCAGAAACAATCATTCTTTTTCCATTCTTAGGATCTATCCATAAATCATGGTGATCGCCATGCGGTGTTCTTAAAGAAGTAAAGCTTTTACCACCATCAGAAGACACCATAAAGTTCACATTAGGGCAGTATACTTTATTTTCATCTGCTGGATCTACAAATACTTTCGTGTAGTACCAAGCACGTTGACGAATATTATTATCACTACTTGCTAATTCCCAACTTTTTCCAGCATCATTGGATACATACAATCCACCATTTGCATTTTCAATCAATGCATATAATTTATCGGTATTAGATTTTGCAACTGCTACACCAACAATACCCCAAACGCCTTTAGGCAATCCTTTATTATTTTTGATAGACTCCCAAGTATTTCCGCCGTCAGTACTTTTATACATACCTGAACCAGCACCACCACTTTCTAAACTATAAGGTGTACGAATCAATTCCCATGTACCAGCGTACATAATATCTGGATTGCTTGGATCAATGATTAAATCACTAGCACCTGTTTGTGGATTCACATACAATACTCTTTTCCATGTAGCGCCGCCATCTAAACTTTTGTATACCCCTCTGTTTTCATTTGGACCAAATAAATGACCCATTACAGCAGCCCATACAATGTCTGGATTTTTTGGATGCACAATTAAACGAACAATATGACGACCTTCTTTTAAGCCGATATTTTTCCATGTCTTACCATCATCTATTGACTTCCACATACCCTCTAAACCTTCACTTACATTACCACGCATCGAATTCTCCCCTTCGCCAACATATACAATAGATTCATTTGATGGCGCAATGGCAATGGCACCAATGGTACCCCCAAAATACCCATCAGAAATATTTTTCCAGTTATTACCAGCATCGGTTGTTTTCCAAACACCACCGCCTGTTGCACCCATGTAAAAAGTATTCACATCAGTATAGGAACCCACACCAGCCGCAGCTCTTCCGCCTCTGAAAGGGCCTACTAGTCTAAAACTTTGTGCTTTAATAATTGGGTCTTGTGTTAATTCAACTGGCTTGATTGGCTCTGTTGATTTTTTCTTTTGCGCTTGCAAAGGACTCACTGAAATCAGTCCAACAAATGCGGCAAATACAAAAAGTAGTTTTTTCATAATTGAAATTTATAATGAATAATCCTTGTTTAAATAGTCAAAATAACGAGCCCTCCAATCGGAGGGCTGCGTCTTTATTTAATCGCTTCTATTTCTTTGAATTTTTTGATTGGTGTTGCTTCTACTAATTTTCTAAAGTCTGTCCAATCTTTTGCAAAGAATGCATTCACTTTTGTAGCTACATCAGCAGCAACTAAAACAGCTTCTGCAATGGCACGGTCTTCTTGTGCACCTGGCATAGAAGTTTTACCCATTACAAGCATACTCGCATTGCGGATAATACCCATTGGCGTAATGGTTGGAACTGTACCGTATCCTTGTTTTTCTTGTCTTTTACCCACCATCATTTCTCTTAAGTTCTTCACTTTTTCAGTAATGGCTTTGTGTACTTTATTCAAGCTATCTACCCCTTTATCTTTTTTATCTTTCCACTCTGACTTTAATTGCGTTAAAATTAAATCTGCATCGTCTAATTGGTCTTGTGCAGCATTGTATTTATCTGCAACAGCTTGCAATTGATTTAATAATTTATCCTGTGCAAGTACCACTTCGTTTCTGCTTGGTAGTCTTGGATCATCTGCTATTTCAACCATGGCTGAATCTTTCCAATTGCCTGCAGTAACGACTACTTTGTATGTGCCAGGTAATACATCTCTGCCTGTGAATTCTCTTTCCTCTGCAGGGCTTGCATCAGCTGGGCCTTCTGCCATTCTTCTACCAAATCCTCCACCGCCAGATTTTGGTGCACCAGCGCCTCTTTTTCCTTTTTGCTCAAAGCCCCAATAGCTTCTATTAAAACCTGATGAATCTAATTTTACATTTAAATTTCTAATCACGCTGTCCATAGCATCTTTAATTTGCACTTTTGCTTTCTTCACCGTATCAGTTGAGTAGATTGAGATAGCCATACCTGTTGGTTTGTTTGGCGCATCCCACATACCCCAAGTGCTCCACTCATAAGGAGAGTTCTTGATAGACAAATTGATTGCAGCTGGAGGCACCGACATAAAGAATTTTGCAGTTTGTGCTTTAGCTAGTTTTCTTAATGGTCTAATATCATCCAATACCCATAAGCTTCTTCCAAATGTAGCGATGGCTAAATCTGCTTCTCTATCCTGAATAGCAAAATCATAAGTTGATACAGCTGGGTATCCATTTTTCCATTGTTGGAATTGCACACCATTGTCTAAACTGATATACATACCTTGTTCTGTTCCTACAAAAATCAAATTTGGTTCAGTTGGATCTTGCAATACTGTTAATGCATAACCTGTTACTTTCTTTTCATCCACCATATTCGTCCAAGTTTTTCCAGCATCTGATGATCTGAAAATATAAGGAGCGAAATCACCTTGTCTGTAATTGTTCACTACCACAAATACTTCGTTTGCATTGAATGCAGAAGTTCTTATTTGAGGGATCCAAGCACCTTTAGGTAAGCCAGTAATATTAGCTGTTACATCTGTCCAAGTTGCACCACCATCGCTTGTCATTTGAACTTTACCGTCGTCCGTACCAATATAGATCAACCCTTTTTGTACCGCACTTGGTGCAATACAAATAATCGTACAATGATTTTCTGCACCAGTGATATCAATACTTAATCCACCATTGTCTCTTTGATCAATTTTAGCACTATCATTGGTTGTTAAATCTTTAGAAATAATTTCCCAAGCAGCTCCTTTATTGGTACTCTTATGTAAAAATTGAGAACCAAAATAAATTGTTTTTTTATCAAATGGATCTTGCGCAATCGCAGCATTCCAGTTAAAACGCAATAATGTTTTTGCATCTGGAGCTGGCGGCTTGATATAAGAAGATTGTCCTGTTACGGTGTTGTATCTTCCTACATTACCACCTTGACTCATTGCATATACCCAAGTAGCATCTTCTGCATCTGGCATTACATCAAAGCCATCTCCACCCCATAAATTATCCCAATCAAAATTGCGAATACCACCTTGTGTTGTGGTATATGCAGGACCTCTCCAAGAACCATTGTCTTGCATACCGCCCATCACGTGATAAGGAATTTCGTTGTCAACATTAATATGGTAGAACTGTCCTACAGGAATTTTCTCATCAAACATCCATGTTTTACCACCATCGCGTGTGATACCTATACCACCATCATTTCCGTCAATGATATATTTATTATCGGTTGGATGAATCCAAAATGCATGGTGATCTGGATGGATACCACTGTAAGGAATAATGGTTTCAAAACTCTTTCCACCATCAATACTTTTTTGAACTGTTTGACTGATATACCATAATGTATTTTCATTCAATGGATCGCTAATGATATCTTGAAAATAAAAAGGACGATTGTCTACAATCGACTTTTGACCATTCACTAATTTCCAAGAATAGCCACCATCATCACTCTTATATAAACCGCTTTTCTTAGACTCAATCAAAGCATACACCACATTTGGATTTGAACGGCTAATCGTAATACCTACACGACCTAAATCGCCATCAGGTAAACCATGTTCTTTTCCTAGTTTGGTGAAATTTTTACCGCCATCAATGGTCATGTATAATCCACTTCCCTTCCCACCACTTTCTAAATGATATGGGTTACGGTAGTGATGCCACATCGCCACAAATAATTTGTTAGGATTAGAAGGATCCATAATCATATCACCAGGACCAGATGTGTCATTGGTAAATAAAATTTGATTCCATGTATCTCCACCGTCTGTTGTTTTGTAAACACCTCTGTTTTTGCTCTGACCATAAGGATTACCAATGGCACCAGCATAGACTGTATTTGGATTAGATGGATCAATGATCACTCTATGGATATTTCTTGTTTGCTCTAAACCCATGCGCTTCCAAGATCTACCTGCATCCATTGTTTTGTAGATGCCCTCTCCAATGCTGATAGAATTTCTTGGATTACCTTCTCCTGTGCCTACCCAAACCACGCTTGGATTAGACTGTTGAATAGCTAATGCACCAATATTTAAAATAGGTTGCTCATCAAAAACAGGCGTCCAACTAACACCAGCATTGCTTGTTTTCCAAACACCACCAGATGCAGCACCAATCCAAATATGATTTGGATTTGCCACTTCCGCATCAATGGTCGTGACACGCCCACTCATACTTGCTGGTCCAATATTTCTTGGCTTCCAATCTTTAAATACTTTATTGATGTCTACTTTTTCTGTAGAGGCTACTGGAGCAGCAGCTGCTTTCTTTACTTTTTGTGCATTTGCTTGACCAATTGTTAATACAGCTGCAAATAGCACAGAGCTAAGGGTAATAATACGCATATGAACTTATTTTCTGATTAAAATAATGAAGTTCTAAGCTATTGCATTTTACCCAAAAAGCAATAAAAAATGGATGAACGTTATTTTAGAGTTTTTCGATGATGCCAGCCACGCCCTGGCCACCACCTACACAGGCTGTAACGATGCCATATCGCTTATTTAATCGCTCTAAGTCATTGATTATCTGTACTGTTAATTTAGAGCCAGTACATCCCAAAGGATGTCCTAAGGCAATTGCACCCCCATTGATATTGACTTTTTCTTGGTTTAATCCAAGCGTTCGAATGACTGCTAAAGATTGAGAAGCAAAAGCTTCATTTAACTCAAATAGGTCTATCTGATCTAAATTCATGCCTGCTTGCTTCAATACTTTTGGCACAGCTTCTATTGGTCCAATCCCCATGATTCTTGGATGCACCCCTGCGACTGCACAATTCACCAATCTTCCAATTGGTTTAAGTCCTAGAGATTGCATTAAGCGTTCACTCATCACCACCACAAAACTTGCTCCATCACTTGTTTGAGAGGAGTTACCAGCAGTCACGCTTCCTTTCAAAGCAAAAGCTGGTTTTAATTTTGCTAAAGCTTCTAATGTGGTATCGGCACGAACACCTTCGTCGGTATCCACTGTGAAATTTCTTGTTGCTTTCTTATTGTTTTCGTTAAGATAGGTTTCTGTGACTTCAATCGGCAAGATGCCTTTCTTGAAATGGCCATTGTCAATTGCTTGTTTGGCTTTTTGGTGCGAAGCCAATGCAAACGCATCCTGATCTTCCCTGCTGACCTTGTATTCATTGGCCACCGCCTCGGCAGTTAAACCCATTGATAAATAAAAATCTGGTTCGTCTTTGGCAATCGAATAGGCTGGAACAGTTTTCCAACCTGCAGTTGGGACCATGGACATGGATTCTGTTCCACCAGCAATAATACAATCTGCCATGCCTGTTCTGATTTTTGCAGTGGCCATCGCGATACTTTCTAGTCCGCTTGCACAGTATCGATTGATGGTAATGCCTGGCACTTCTATTCCCAATGCTTTTGCAGCAATGATTCTACCAAATTGCAAACCCTGCTCCGCTTCTGGCACTGCATTGCCCACAATTACATCATCAATTAATTTGTATTCCAATGCTGGCAAGGATTTCATTAAACCCTGAATGAGTTCAATGGCCAATTCGTCGGAACGCATAAAACGGAAGCCTCCTTTTTTACTTTTGGTCACTGCTGTTCTAAAACCCGCTACGATATAAGCTTCTTGCATAAAAAAGTCTTTAATTGACACCCTAAATGTAGGCTTTTTTATAAACAGTTGTTTATGCAACTAAATATTTCATTGTAAATTTGTAATATGATCTATCCATTCATCAGAAACACCCTTTTTTTACTTCCTCCTGAAACAGCACACCAGGTCTCTATGAAGGGCCTAGATCTGGCGGCAGCATTGCCTGTGTTGAATACATGGTTGAGTGGTCAATTTCAAGTGCAAGATCCAAGTTTAGCCAAAACAGTTTTTGGTTTACAGTTCCCCAACCCTGTTGGACTTGGTGCAGGATTTGATAAAAACGCAGCACATTTGGATGGTTTAGAAATGTTAGGTTTTGGATTTGTTGAAATTGGTACGGTGACGCCTAAGCCACAAGCTGGTAATGCGCAACCAAGATTGTTTAGACTCACAGATCAACAAGCACTGATCAATCGTATGGGCTTCAACAACGATGGGGTGGACGCAATTGCAAAAAGATTAAAAGAAAGAAAAACATCTACCCAATCCAATTTAATTATTGGTGGCAATATTGGTAAAAATAAAGTCACTGAAAATCAAGATGCTTGGAAAGATTATTGCACCAATTTTATAGGACTAGAAGAAGTGGTAGATTATTTTGTGGTGAATGTAAGTTCTCCTAACACACCAGGCCTTCGTGAATTACAAGAAAAAGAAGCCTTGAGAAAAATATTTTCTGAGCTTCAGTTAATCAATAAAAATAATAAACCCATCCTATTAAAAATTGCACCCGATTTAGAAATAAGTGCCTTGGATGATATCATTGCCTTGACTTCGGAAGTGACAATAGACGGATTGGTGTCAAGCAATACCACATTGGATCGTAGCTTATTGAATCCTAAAAATGCAGCAAAGGCTAAGGAGATAGGTGCAGGTGGATTAAGCGGACTGCCATTACTCAACAAATCAAACGAAGTACTGGACTATTTATACAATGGCATTGGTGATCGATTACCCATCATTGCAAGTGGTGGCATTTTCAAGCCAGCAGATGCAAAAGCAAAATTGGATGCAGGTGCTAGTTTAGTTCAAGTATGGACTGGATTTATTTATGAAGGACCAGCGATTGTAAAAAATATCTTAGAAGCCCTCAAGAAATAAATTTTAATTCATGTTGACCATTCAAAGTTTTTGTTTCAATGCATTTCAGGAAAACACTTTTGTCCTATTCAATTCCGAAAAAGAAGCCATCATCATTGATCCAGGTTGTTATTTGAAACATGAAGAAGCGCAACTTTCCAACTTTATTGCAGACAATCATTTGACACCAACTTTATTATTGAATACGCATTGTCATTTAGACCATGTATTTGGTAATAATTTTGTAAGTGACACTTATGGTTTGACTGCTTTATTTCATCAAAAAGAACAAGCAGTCATTGACCGATTACCAGAAGGTGGCACAAGATGGGGTGTGCCTACTGAAGCCTACAAAGGAAAAGTACAATATATACAACAAGACGAATTGATTCAATTTGGAAAAGACCAATTTAAAGTACTTGAAACACCAGGACATTCACCAGGCAGTGTTTGCTTCTACCATGCAGCACAAGATTTTTTGATTGGAGGAGATTTAATTTTTAAAGACGGTGTAGGCAGGACCGATCTGCCAGGAAGTAATCCATTGGATTTGATTAAAAGCATACAAACTCAAATTTTTCCATTACCAGATACCATGACCATCTATTCGGGCCATGGACCAGTAACCACCTGGGGTAGGGAGAAAAAAGCAAACCCCTATATTTTACATTTGATGAAGGGCTAAAATCTGTTCCCAGTAGTTCATTAAAATTGTCTAGTTAACAATTAATTAATATTACCCTAGCCTAGTCTTATGCTGATTAAAGGGTATTTTTGCGACATACATTATGGAAACCAATCCGATCAAAATACTCATTGCAGACGATGAACCAGATATCATCGAAATCATAAGCTTCCACTTGAATAAAGCAGGGTATGAAGTTGAATCTGCTAAAGACGGAAGTGAAGCCATTGAGAAAGCAAAACAATTTAATCCAGATTGTATCATCTTAGATGTCATGATGCCAAAGCGCAATGGATTTGAAGTGTGTGAATATTTAAGATCTAACAAACAGTTTGATAAAACTTTGATTGTATTGTTAACTGCACTGAATGACGAGGTATCACATATCAAAGGTTTAGAATTAGGAGGAGATGATTTTATCAATAAACCAATTAGTCCAAAAGTACTTGTAAGCAGAATCAGTGCCTTGTTCAGAAGAATACAACCTGCTACAACAGAAACTAAGACCTTGAATATTAAAGACCTTGTCATAGATTCGGAACAATACAAAACCGTTTTAAACGGAGTCGTTCATATATTGGCTAAAAAAGAATTTGAACTACTTTACTTATTAGCAGCCCAACCTGGTCGTGTATTTTTAAGAAACGAGATCTTGTCTCAGGTTTGGGGCAACGACGTAATTGTTGGTGACAGAACCATTGATGTGCACATCAGAAAAATAAGGGTCAAGTTAGGCATTGAGTGTATTACGACTGTTAAAGGTGTTGGATATAAATTTGACTATTAGTTTAAACAATCAGATTCAACGCATTCCACTTATCCATCGCATAAAGATGTTTGATCTTACATTCAAAAAGATTTGAATACCTTTACTTTAGCATTCTACAATGCTATTTCAACATGTTTAAAAATAAAAATCTTTCGCCAAAGCAATTGGCATTGCTTACAGCCTTATTGATGTCAACCCTGATTGCATTGAGCGTATTCGTGTTGATTACAAATTGGAAATTGTTATTGGCCTATTTCGTTGCTTGTTTTATAGTCACCTATTTACTGGTCTACCAAATACTTGAATTATTTATTTACAGAAAAATTAAACTTATTTATAAGTTAATCTCTTATACCAAGGCCAGTAAAAGAGAAGAAGCCTATCAAAAATATATTTTGCCAAATAAAGGGATAGACGACGTAAGAGTAGATGTAGAAAAATGGGCCACCCAAAAAGCAGATGAAATTCAAACTTTGCAGTCCAATGAACAGTTTAGAAAAGAATTTCTACAAAACCTGTCTCATGAAATTAAGACACCCATTTTCGCAATACAAGGTTATTTAGAATTATTAGCAGATGGCGCAGTAGAAGATCCAAAACTTAGTAAAAAATTTATCGGACAAGCCGAGGCGAATGTTCAACGCCTAGTTGGTCTATTGAATGATGTGGATGTCATCACCAACTTAGAGATCAACAAAGAACCAATTTTGAAGCAGCAGTTTATAATACAAGATTTGATCACAGAAGTTTTTCAAAACTTAAATGTGAAATTGCTGAAAAAAAATATTCAATTTCAATTCAAAAAAGGGAGTGAAATACCAGTCGAAGTTTTTGCGGATAAAAATAAAATTTACCAGGTCTTAGTCAATATCTTTTCTAATGCCATAAAATATGGAAAGATTGAAGGAGAAATTATTGCAAGCATATACCTTTTAGACGACAAAAAAGTATTGATTGAAATTACCGATGATGGAATTGGTATAGAAGAATCCCATATCCCAAGATTGTTTGAACGTTTTTACAGAACAGACGACGCAAGAAGCAGGGAGATTGGAGGCACTGGATTAGGACTAGCTATTTGCAAACATATTATTGAAGCCCACGGCGAAAACGTCCACGTGAGAAGTCAATTGAACGTAGGAACGACTGTTGGATTTACATTGGCTCAATAGCATTTGATTCTTTTTCGCTAATAATTTCGTTTCTTTGTATTCTAAAAATTTTTAATGCAAACTATTCTAGTTACCGGTGGTTGTGGATTTATTGGCGCACATACTATTGTGGATTTAGTTGAAAATGGATTCAATGTGATCTCTATCGATAATTTATCTAGAGCATCGGATAGCTCTTTATTAGGTATTGAAAAAATAACAGGTAAAAAGATTACAAATTATACAATTGACTTAACAGATAAAGCTGCCACAGAAGCGGTTTTTATTGCCAACCCTGATATAGCTGGCATCATTCATTTTGCTGCTTACAAAGCAGTTGGTGAATCCGTTGAAAAACCTTTAGATTATTACGAGAACAATATCAGCTCCTTAGTGCATTTGTTACAAATGGCAATCAAATACAATGCGCCACATTTTATATTCTCTTCTTCTTGTACGGTATATGGCAACCCTGACACTATTCCTGTTACTGAAAATACACCATTGCAAACAGCCACTTCTCCTTATGGCGCCACCAAGCAAATGGGAGAGACCATTGTGAAAGATGCCGCATTGGCGCATCCTTTATCTACTATTTTACTCAGGTATTTCAATCCAGTAGGTGCACATCCTTCTATTGCTATTGGAGAATTGCCTATCGGCCGACCACAAAACTTAGTGCCAGCCATTACACAAACTGCGATTGGTAAATTGCCTAAGATGCAAGTGCATGGCAACGATTACGATACCCGAGACGGATCTTGTATCAGAGATTACATTCATGTTTGTGATATTGCACATGCGCATACACTTGCCATACAATATTCCATGAAAAATAATCACTTGAATAGCTGTGAAATTTTTAATCTTGGAACAGGCAATGGCATAACTGTATTAGAGGCCATCCATGCATTTGAAAAAGTAAGTGGTGTGCAATTGAATTATGAGATTGGCCCACGTAGAGCAGGAGATATTGTTTCCATTTATGCGAACAATGACCATGCAGTCAATCATTTAAAATGGCATTGCAAATATGATTTAGAAGACATGATGCGCACTGCATGGCAATGGGAACAAAGCTTAATGAAATAATAAAAAAGGTCTCAAAATTTGAGACCTTTTTTTAAAAATATATTTTAGGTTAATGCTGTACCAACATTTTTTCTGCATTCTCTGCCATTTGTAACGCTTCAATGAATTCTTCGATTTCTCCATTGACTACTGCATCCAAATTATAAGAAGTGACATTCACGCGGTGGTCTGTAACCCTTCCCTGTGGCCAGTTATAGGTTCTAATCTTTGCACTTCTATCTCCAGTGCTTACCAATGTTTTACGGTGTCTTGAAATTTCATCTTCTTGCTTTCGTACTTGTTCCTCAAATAATTTTGTTCGCATCATGCCCATCGCTTTTTCACGGTTGCCTAACTGTGAACGCTCTGTTTGACAAATGATGACTGTGCCCGTTGGAATATGCGTCAACATCACTTTGGTCTCTACTTTATTTACGTTTTGTCCACCCGCACCTCCACTTCGAGAAGTTTCCATTTTAACATCTGCAGGATTCAACACAAAATCTAGTTCTTCCGCTTCTGGCATCACGGCAACAGTTGCAGCAGAAGTATGCACCCTTCCTTGTGTTTCAGTAGAAGGTACACGTTGTACACGGTGCACGCCACTTTCAAATTTCATTGTACCATAGACATCTTCTCCTGTTACTTCTAATATCACTTCCTTATAGCCGCCCACTGATCCTTCACTCTCACTTACTAACGCAACTTTCCATCCTTTTTTCTGACAATACCTTGTGTACATCGTCAATAAATCACCCACAAATAAACTTGCTTCATCACCACCTGTACCTGCTCTTAATTCAATAATGGCATTCTTATCATCTTGCGGATCTTTTGGAATCAATAATTTAGTCAGTTCTTTTTCTAAATTTTCTTTTTCTTCATCTAGTCCTGGCATTTCCATTTTCGCCAATTCACGCATATCTGCATCATCACCATTCAAAGCCTCTTTTGCAAATTTATGTTCCGCCAATACTTTTACGTAGCGCTCATAAGGAATGACGATTTTCTCTAAGGAACGGTATTCCTTACTGAACTTGCCAAATTCAGATTGGTTGTTAATAATTTCTGGATTGGTCAAAGCCACCCCTACCTGGTCAAATCTAGCTTTTATGGCTTCTAATTTATCTAACATAGTCGTTTTTCTGTGGGCAAAAATAGCTATTTTAGTTGTCAATTAAAAGGATACCTCCTATGAAATACCTATCTGTCCTGTTTTGTGCAATCAGCATCACAGGATTTAGCCAAAAAATTCACTACAAATCCATCCTAGTAGATACCCACAATGACGCACCTACGGCTTGTATCGAAAAGAAAGTAAGTTTTGACCAAGACTTAACTGGCATCAATCATTCCGATTTAAAGCGAATGAAAACAGGGGGATTGGACTACCAATTGTTTTCTATTTGGTGTGATGGTGAAAAAGTAAACCCATATGCATGGGCCATGAGGGAGATGGATACGATGGATGCAGTGGCTGCAAGAAATCCAGATAAAATGGTAATTGCTAAAGATTGGAAAACAATGAATGCTGCATTGAAAGCAGGTAAAATTGTAGCACAGTATGGTGTAGAAGGCGGACACATGATCGAAGATGATATCAATAGATTGGATACATTTTATAATCGTGGTGTGCGTTACATGACATTGACTTGGAATAATTCTCCAAGTTGGGCAAGTTCTCATGCAGATGAAAAAAATTCGAAATATACTGGTTCAAAAGGGCTAACTAGTTTTGGTAAAACAATTATTGCGCGTATGAATCAATTGGGCATCATCGTGGATGTTTCACATATAGGGGAAACAACATTTTGGGATGCAATCAATACCACTACAAAACCTGTGATTGCATCGCATAGCAATGCCTATAGTATTTGTCCAGTAACAAGAAATTTAAAAGATGAACAAATTAAAGCCATTGGAAAAAATGGTGGTGTGATTTGCTTGAACTTTTTCTCAGGATTTGTGGATAGTAATTTTAGTAAAAAAGATATGGCATTTAGAAAAACACATAGTGCAGAAATAGATTCCTTATTGGCTACAGGTATACAAAGAGAATATGCTTTCACGATGATATCGGATAAATACAAAAACGAAAGTGAAGCCATCAAACCTACCATTGAACAATTGATGCAACACTTTGATCATATTGTGAAATTAATTGGAATCAACCATGTAGGCATTGGCTCGGACTTTGATGGCATTAATTCAGCCCCACAAGGCTTGAGCACTGTTCTAGATTATCCTAATTTCACCAAAGCATTAATCGCTAGAGGATATTCTAATAAGGATATTAAAAAAGTATTAGGAGGGAATTTCCTTAGAGTGTATCGTATTAATAACCCTAATTAAATAAAAAGCCCCTTAAGAAAATTTAAGGGGCTTTTTATTTTTGATCTAATGATATAAATCAAGGCCCCCCATAAACGAGGGCCTTGATTTATATCTTATGAAAATTTAATTAGAAGTTTAATAAACGCTGCATCATCTCTTCTAAGCGATCATTGGCCATGTATTGCTTTTCTAAAGTTTTATTGAATGGAATAGGTGTATCCAAAGATGCACAACGCATAATTGGTGCGTCTAAATGTGTAAAGCAATGTTCTGCCACCCAGGCACTGATTTCGCCACCGATGCCGCCTGTTAAATTATCTTCGTGTAAGAGCATTAATTTACCTGTTGCTTTCACCGCCAATTCAATTGCAGTATAATCCAATGGTGATAAGGTTCTTAGATCCAATATATAAATGGATTTTTCCGAATGTGCTTGTTGATATGCTTTTGCCCAAAGTACACCCATACCATAGGTTATGATGGTCGCATCTGTACCTGCTTGTACAATATGTGCTTTGCCAATTTCAATTTGATACATGGCATCTGGAATGGCTTCCTCGATACTTCTATACAAAGCCTTATGTTCAAAATATAAAATAGGATTGGGGTCTGCCAGTGCAGCAATTAATAATCCTTTCGCATCGGTTGGATTGGATGGATACACTACTTTCAATCCTGGTACATGTGTAAACCATGCTTCATTGGATTGAGAATGAAAAGGACCTGCACCCACTCCACCACCTGTTGGCATGCGCACCACCACGTCGGCGTTTTGTCCCCAACGGTAATGAATCTTTGCTAAATTATTGACAATTTGATTAAAAGCTACTGTGACGAAATCCGCAAATTGCATTTCCACTACGGACTTAATACCTTCCATACTTAAACCCAATGCAGCGCCTATAATGGCACTTTCACAAATAGGCGTATTACGTATTCTTTGTTTTCCAAATTGATCTACAAATCCTTCAGTTATTTTAAATGCCCCACCATACTCAGCAATATCTTGTCCCATGATAATCATGTCTGGATATTTTTCCATTGACTGTCTCAATGCATCACTAATAGCTTCGATAAATCTTTTGTTGGTTTTCTGTGCTGTCTCAACCAAACTATAATCCGGAATAGTTGTTGCAGGAATAGTCGCAAATACGTCTGCTAATTCAGCAGCTATTGAAAGTTCAAATGTTTCAGGCTCCATGGCTTTTCTTAAATCCGCTTCCATTTGATCTTTGAATCGATTACGGATTTCTGCCACTTGCATTTCTGTAAGTACATTTTCTTGTACTAAAAATTGCTCGTAATTTTTGATTGGATCTTTTAATGCCCAAGTTTCCATTAAATGTTTTGGTACATATTTTACACCGCTCGCTTCCTCATGTCCACGCATTCTGAAAGTATCACATTCAATTAAATAAGGTTTCTGTTGATTGATACAATAGTCACGTACCCCTTTTACAGTTTGATATACTTCTAAAATATTATTACCATCAATACGAATACCTTCCATGCCATAACCCTTTGCACGATCAACTAAATGATCACATTTATATTGTTCATTGGTTGGTGTACTCAAGCCATAGCCATTGTTTTCGATGATGAAAATAACAGGTAAATTCCAAACAGCAGCCACATTCAAAGCTTCGTGAAAATCACCTTCACTTGTTCCACCATCTCCAGTGAATGCCATACTTGCTTTTAACTGACCTCTTTGTTGATATGCTAAGGCCACCCCATCTGCAATCGCTAATTGAGGGCCCAAATGAGAAATCATACCACATACATGGTGTGCTTTGCTACCAAAATGAAAACTTCTTTCTCTGGCTTTACTATAACTGCTTCTATCGCCTTGCCATTGTTTGAATAAATCTATCAAAGGCATTTTGCGTGAAGTAAAAACACCTAAATTTCGGTGTAAAGGCATAATCCATTCGCTAGGATCCATCGCTAATGTAGCGCCCACAGCAATTGCCTCTTGGCCAATCCCACTAAACCATTTGCTGATTTTTCCTTGCCTAAGTAAGACCAACATTTTCTCTTCAATCATTCTTGGCCATAAAACAGACTCGTATAAATGAATCAGCTCCTCGTTACTTAGGCTACCGCGTTTATATTCCATTAGTCTTTAGAATTCAACTTGCTCAACAATTTCAACATTTCTAAATACAACCAAACCAAGGTCACTAGTAAACCAAATGCACCATACCATTCCATATACTTTGGCGCGCCCATCTCTGCCGCTTTTTCGATCGCGTCAAAATCTAATAATAAATTCAATGCAGCGATGCACACAATAAATAAGCTAATGCCAATACTCAATGGAGAACTATCAAAAGCAAAACCCATTTCAAAACCAAACATACCTGCAATCCATACAATCAAATAAAACAAACCAATTCCCATGGTTGCAGACATGATGATGGATCTTAATTTATTGGTGACTGTAATGATTCTAAAATTATATAAGAAGAACATGGCTACTGCGACGCCTAATGTTAAACCCACTGCATGTAAAATAATATTTGGATAACTATTAGCAAACATGGCATTAAAAAACGCACTGATTCCACCAATGAACAATCCTTCTAAAATACCATAAGCTGGCGTGATATAACCAGCCCATTGTGGTTTAAACATCACCACCAATGCTAATACTAATCCTCCAATTGCACCAGCAATCATTAAAGTGGTTGCCGTGTTGGTATTGCCTTCTGCATAGACGTTCCAAACGTACATCGCTGATGCCATCACCATCAATAATAAAAAACCAAATTTGTTCATGGTACCGCGGACGCTCATGACGCCAACTTCATTTGCATTATCATGCAATGACTTGTCAAATATTTTTTCTGTTAAGGTTGGATTACCTGTTTTAAATGCTGACATATTTTTAAATTTTAGCTACTATAAAAGTACAAAATTGCAATGAATTAGCGTCTTTATTAATTGTTAATCCTTAATTTTTTCAAGCCTGGATATTGATCCAAGCTAGCAAATTGGTATTGATTAGCAGATTTTTGTAAATACATTGATACTGAAGGCGCAGGCTAAAACAAGAAATTAGAATAATCCTATCAAAAATGCGGTTTTAGAGGCGATGCTTTGTAACTTTGTCATCCAATTGATGCATATGCAAGAAGAAGTAGTTTTACAGGATGTCGTGATCAAATTTGCTGGAGACAGTGGTGATGGAATGCAGTTAACCGGCCAGCAATTTACCAATAATACCGCCTTACTAGGAATCGATTTAGCAACTTTCCCAGATTTTCCTGCGGAAATTAGAGCCCCTATCGGTACCCTTCCGGGTGTAAGTGGATTTCAAATACATTTTAGTTCTAATCCAGTGTACACCCCAGGTGATACTTGTGATGTACTAGTGGCGATGAATGCTGCTGCTTTAAAAGTGAATTTAAAAGGCTTGAAAAAAGGCGGAAAAATAATTGCAAACATTGAAGGGTTTGATGCAAAAAATTTAAGACTTGCCGCTTATCCAGAAGGGATTAATCCTTTGGAGGATGGTAGCTTAGATGGTTATGAATTAACCAAAGTAGACATTACAAAATTGACAAGAGAAGCTTTAAAGTCCAATACAGATTTAGGAACCAAAGAACGTGACCGTGCAAAGAACATGTTTGTACTTGGTTTAATTTATTGGTTGTACAATAGAAACTTAGACAATACCATTGATTTTTTAGAAGAGAAATTTGGTAAGAAAGAAAATATTTTAAAGAGCAATATCGATGTATTGAAAGCAGGGTATTACTATGGTGAGACTGCTGAATTATTCAATGCAAGGTATAAGGTAGAGAAATCAAAGATGGAACCAGGTACCTACAGAAGTATCATGGGCAATCAAGCATTGTCAATGGGTTTAATTGCTGCATCTCAAAAAAGTGGACTGCCATTATTCCTTGGATCATACCCAATTACACCAGCCTCTGATATCTTACACGAATTGAGTAAGTATAAAAATTTTGGTATTAAAACTTTCCAAGCGGAAGATGAAATTGCAGGAATTACTGCTGCAATTGGTGCAAGCTATGGTGGATCAATTGGTTTAACCACCACTTCTGGACCAGGTATGGCTTTAAAGACCGAAGCAATTGGTTTGGCGACGATGTTAGAAATACCATTGTTGATTATCAATATCCAAAGAGGTGGCCCATCGACTGGCTTACCCACTAAAACTGAGCAAAGTGATTTGATGCAAGCTTATTATGGTCGTAACGGAGAAGCACCGATTCCTGTATTAGCGGCATCCACACCAAGCGACTGTTTCTTTATGGCTTTTGAAGCAGTGAAAATTGCTTTACAACATATGACCCCAGTAATTCTTTTAAGTGATGGCTATATTGCCAATGGCGCTGAGCCTTGGAAATTCCCTGCTGCTAAGGACTTGCCTGCAATTGAAGTCAAATTCAAAACTAACTTAGAAGAAGGAGAAGAAAAATTCTTGCCATATAAAAGAGATGAAAAATTAGCAAGACCTTGGGCTGTTCCAGGTACTGCAGGATTAGAACATCGTATTGGAGGAATTGAAAAGCAACATGAAACAGGCAACGTAAGCTATGATCCAGAGAACCATGAATTCATGGTCAAAATGAGACAGGCTAAAGTAGATAAAATAGCAGATTACATTCCATTGCAAACAATAGACAGTGGTGCAGAAAAAGGAAAAGTGTTGGTACTTGGATGGGGCTCCACTTATGGTACCATCAAGAGTGCGGTATTACAATTACAAAGTCAAGGCAAGGCTGTAAGTCATGCCCACATTAAGTATATGCGCCCTTTCCCAAAAAACTTAGGCACAATTTTAGCTGGGTTTGAAACTATATTGATTCCAGAAATTAACAATGGTCAATTGATTAAAATTATCAGAGACCAATATTTGGTAGATGCAAAAGCCTATAATAAAATTATGGGTATCCCAATTACAAAACTAGAATTGGTTACAGCGATTGAATCTTATTTATAAGAAAAAAGCGCCTCAAGAAATTGAGGTGCTTTTTTTATTCATTCAAGCTATCTTAGACGCTGTTTTCTTAGTTTCTTTTTCAAAGTATTTACAAAATTCAGTGATACCGCAGCTGGCACATTTTGGACTTCTTGCCAAACAAGTATACCTGCCATGCAAGATGAGCCAATGGTGTGCTTTATGCACTAATTCAGAAGGTATATGCTTGATTAATCCTTTCTCCACAGCAAGTGGTGTTTTTGCCGTCATAGGCACTAGTCCAATTCTTCTACTCACTCTAAACACATGGGTATCAACCGCCATATTGGGTTGCTGATCAATCACACTGGTAATGACGTTGGCTGTTTTTCGGCCTACACCGGGCAATTTGACTAAATCCTCAATCGTCATGGGCACTGCTCCATTAAAAGCATCAAGCAATAATTGACTCATGCCAATAAGATGCTTTGTTTTATTGTTGGGATAAGAAATGCTTCGGACCAAAGAAAATAAATCGTCGAAACTAGCTTTGGACATGGTTTCTGGATTCGGATATTTTTTAAAAATACCTGGTGTTGTTAAGTTCACACGCTTGTCGGTGCATTGCGCAGAAAGAATCACAGCCACCAATAATTGAAACGGATTTTCATACGTCAATTCAGTTTCAGCTTCAGGTACATTGGCTAAAAAATAATCAATGACCCCTTGATAACGTGCTTGTTTTTTCATGCAAAGGGGTACTTATTTTTTCTGCTCAGCACTTTTTGCAAAAGTGTCCTCAAATAAATAGACTTCCTCGCCTTCTCTTCTTAAAAGGTAGCGCTCTCTTGCGTATTTTTCTACGGCGCCAGGATTACTTTGTAAATTATTCAGCTGTTCTTGTGTAGTCGAAATTTCTTTCTCATAATATCCTTTTGCTTGTTCTAGTTTTTCTAGTTCAGCTGCTCGATCTCTTTGAAGAAAAAAATTGCGTTGATCAAAAAAAAGCATCCATAATACAAAAGCCAAGCAAGCTATAAAATAGCGATTGGCTACAAATGGAATTAATTTTTTCAATGCTTGCATAGTAAAAAGATTGAACTATTTATTGCCGAACTTCAATTTACCCTTTGTTGGGAAAAATCCAGTTTCACCCAATTGCTCCTCAATACGAATTAACTGATTGTACTTAGCCATACGATCGGAACGAGATGCAGAACCTGTTTTAATTTGACCACAGTTCAATGCAACCGCTAAATCTGCAATGGTATTGTCCTCTGTTTCGCCACTTCTGTGGGACATGATGGTGTTGTAGCCATTATTTTGTGCCAAGCTAACCGCATTGATTGTTTCAGTAAGTGTACCAATTTGATTCACTTTAACCAATAAACCATTTGCAATTTTCTTATCAATTCCTGTTTGTAAGCGATTTACGTTGGTTACAAATAAATCGTCCCCAACCAATTGACATTTGCTACCGATGGTGTCTGTCAAATTCTTCCAGCCAGCCCAATCATCTTCAGCCATGCCATCTTCGATAGATACAATTGGATATTTCTTCACCCAGCTCTCCCAGTATTTCACCAATTGGTCTGAACTCATTTCTTTTCCAGAACTTTTATGGAACACATATTTCTTTTTCTTCGCATCCCATAATTCACTATTAGCCGCATCCATTGCAATCGCAATTTGTGTACCTGTTTTATAACCAGCAGATTGTATCGCTTCTAAAACTGTTTCAATCGCTTCTTCGTTGCTCTGAATATTTGGAGCAAATCCACCTTCATCTCCTACATTGGTGCTATATCCTTTTTTCTTTAAAGTACTTTTTAATTGATGGAAGATCTCTACACCCCAACGTAAACCTTCGCTGAAGCTAGGCGCACCGATAGGCATGACCATGAACTCTTGGAAATCAATTTTATTATCTGCGTGTGCACCCCCATTTAAAATATTCATCATTGGCATTGGCAATGTTCTTGCATTCGTGCCACCGATGTATCTGTACAAAGGTAAATTAGCTTCTTCAGCTGCTGCTTTTGCAACCGCCATACTTACCGCTAAAATAGCATTTGCACCTAATTTGCTTTTATTTGGAGTGCCATCTAAGTCAATCATCACTTGATCGATTGCAGCTTGAGATGTAATATCAAAACCAATCAATGCATCTGCAATACTTGTGTTTACATGCTTAACCGCTTTTAAAACGCCTTTGCCTAAGTATTTCTTTTTATCGTTGTCTCTTAATTCTGCCGCTTCATGAATACCAGTACTTGCACCACTTGGAACAGCAGCACGACCCATTGCGCCATCGTCTGTTAATACGTCCACCTCTACGGTTGGATTTCCTCTACTATCTAAAATCTGTCTTGCGTGTACTTCGATAATGTAACTCATAATTGGATATTTTTTCTAAAAAATAGAATGCTGTTTGTTTGCGCAATTTACACCCATTTTTTTTAATGGGTAAGCAATTTGAAAATTTCTTCTAAACTTGCTGTTTGAGTCAGTGATTCAATGGATTGATCGGCCACTAACTTGCCCTGATGTAAAACCAAGACCCTATCCGAAATGGCCGCTACTTCTTGTAAAATATGGGATGAAAATAAAATCATGGCATTTTTACTGAGCAAATGAATCAATCCTCTAATTTCAATCAACTGATTTGGATCCAAACCAGCAGTGGGTTCATCCAGTAAAATCAATTCAGGCTGGTGTAAAATTGCAGCAGCAATGCCTACTCTTTGCTTAAACCCTTTGGATAAGAACCCAATTTTTTTATGCTGCATGGATTGTAATCCTGTTTGCACAATCACTTCTTCTATTCTTTTAGATGGCGAGGGGATCGCATGTACACTCGCTAAGAAATTTAAATACTCAACAACATATAAATCTTCATACAAAGGATTGGACTCTGGTAAATAACCGATCTTTTTTTTATAAGCGACCTCGTCTTTTTGTACATCTAATCCCGACAACTGAATGGAACCAGCATCTGGACTAAGGCAACCTGCAATCATTTTTAAAGTAGTGCTCTTCCCTGCACCATTTGGCCCAAGAAAGCCAACAATCTCTCCTGGCTGTATGGTAAAACTGAGCGAATCAACTGCTTGGAATTGATTAAATTTTTTGGATAGGGTCTGTACATTCAATGACATACTCAAAAGTAAAGCATTATTCTAAATCTTTAGAACTTGCAGGCAATTGATCATACTCCCCTTTAAAAGCATAGTAGCCAAAAATGAAGAAGCCAATGCAAATAGGCGTGAAAATGGTCAGAATAATGACCCATTGCAAACTCACATTGGATTTTGTTAAAGTAGTCGCAGCTGCAATTTTTTGAATGGCTTGAGATGCTAAGAACCATATAATTGCTGGTGCTAAAAACATCCAAACCAGCCCTAGTATTTTTTTAATTGTATTCATGTTGATTTTTTGATTAGTCCATGACTTCTTTGTCCACCTTATTTGATAAATAAATCACCCCGATGAATAAACAAATTGACGCAACCCCAATTGGATACCATAATCCAGCAAGTGGATCGCCTGCAGGATTGTCAGCAGTTTTTGTAAACTCTACAATCAAGGTACCCAAGAATGGCACCAAGCCGCCAAACACCCCATTGCCAATATGATAAGGCAGTGACATGGATGTATATCGAATTTTAGTGGGGAATAATTCCACCAAGAATGCTGCAATTGGTCCATACACCATGGTGACATATAATATCTGCACAAAAACCAACCAAATTAAATTCCAATAAGTGGCTTGATCCAATGTTTTTTCAATCAATACATTTGGTTTTTTAGATATCGAAGCAATCGTCACAGAAGCTGTTTTAGTTGCATCCAAAACCGTTCCTTTTACTGGTTTTAATTTGATTTTAATAGTATCTAATTTTGTAGCATCCACCCCATTGGCTTGGGTATATTGAATGCTTCCAACACTTGCGTCATCCACCATATCTGTTAATTGTATCGTGTCTGTTTTGGTGTAACTAAATACAGCACCGTCTGTATAGGCTGTATCAAATTTTTGTACGACATACAATTTTGTGTAAATTTTTTCGTCAACAATGGCCAACTTTTCTGAAACAATAGTTCGCGCTAAATCAATTTTTTCTATTCTATTTTTTGCATTGGTGGCATCTAAAAAATATTGATAGATGGGCCTGTAAGTGATTATGCCCGCGAGCATGCCGAACATCATGATCCACTTTCTTCCAATTCGATCACTCAAATAACCAAATACCACAAAGAAAGGCGTGGCAAATAAAATAGCCCATAACATTAAATTTCTTGACTGTACAAATTCAACTTTGCAAACGGTCTCGATAAAACTTTGTGCGTAAAATTGTCCAGTATACCAAATCACACCCTGCCCCATCACGGCACCAAACAAGGCTAATAAAACCATTTTAAAATTGGCTTTATGTCCAAAACTTTCTTTTAAGGGATTGGTAGATGTTTTGCCTTCTGATTTTAATTTAGTGAACATAGGGGATTCACTCATTTTCATTCTAATGACAATGGACACGCCTACTAAAACAATCGACATCCAAAATGGATACCTCCATCCGCCCCATTCTGCGCTAAATGCTTCCACACCTTGATTCGATCTAATCAATATAATCACACCCAATGCCAAAAACAATCCTAAAGTAGCTGTGGTCTGAATCCAACTAGTCCAAAAACCTCGTCTATTTGCAGGTGCATGTTCTGCAACATAAGTGGCTGCTCCTCCATATTCTCCACCCAATGCCAAACCTTGTATCAATCTTAAAATCAATACTAAAATGGGCGCCGCCCAACCAATGGTTGCAAAGCCAGGTACTAAGCCAATTGCAAAAGTGGAACCACCCATCAACACCAAAGTCAGTAAAAAAGTATACTTACGTCCTATAATATCACCTAGTCTTCCAAACACCAATGCGCCAAATGGTCGTACAATAAATCCCGCTGCAAAAATGGCGAGTGTACTTAATAGTGCCGAAGTGCCTGCATCTGAAGGGAAGAACTGTTTTGAAATAATGGTGGCCAGCATACCAAAAATGTAAAAATCATACCATTCAATCAGGGTGCCAACAGAAGACGCACCAATCACCAAACTGATTTTACTAGGCTTTATGTCCAAACTCATATTTTATTTGTTTAATTGCTGCAATTCAAGTTAAATCAATCAACTTAAAAAATGTAAATTTGGAACACTAATTTTAAATTTGATTTATGTCTTATCCATACCAAATTAAAGACCTTGCAGGCTACCATGAGGCCTATCAAAAAAGCATACAAAATCCGGATGCATTTTGGGGAGAGGTGGCCGAACATTTTACTTGGCATAAAAAATGGGACAAAGTAAGTGATTGGAATTTCAAAGAACCTAGTATTAAATGGTTTATTGGTGGTCAATTAAATATTACTGAAAATTGTTTGGACCGTCATCTTGAGAAGATGGGAGATAAGCCTGCCATCATTTGGGAACCCAATGATCCAGCCGAACAACATCGTACACTTACTTATAAGGAACTGCATTTAAAAGTTTGTCAGTTTGCACAAGTCTTATACAATAATGGTGTAAAAAAAGGCGATCGTATTTGTATCTATATGGGCATGATTCCTGAATTAGCGATTGCAGTATTGGCATGCGCAAGAATAGGTGCCATTCATAGTGTGATTTTTGGCGGCTTCTCTGCACAAAGTATTGCAGACAGATTGGACGATGCTAAAGCTAATTTTATCATTACATGTGATGGTGCTTTTAGAGGTGCAAAGGACATCCCATTAAAAGCAGTGATAGACGACGCCTTAATTGGCAACCATACTGTAAAGCATGTGATTGTTTGTACTAGAACAGGGACAGCAGTGTCTATGTTAAAAGGCAGAGACCTTTGGTGGGAGGATGAAATTAAAAAAGTAGAAGCGCAGGGTATTCAATTTGTTCCAGCAGCCATCATGGATGCAGAAGATCCTTTATTCATTTTATACACTTCGGGTTCGACAGGAAAACCAAAAGGTGTCGTGCATACTGTGGCAGGTTATATGGTCTACACCAATTATACTTTTGTCAATACATTTAACTATCACCCAGATGATTTATTCTTTTGTACTGCAGATATAGGTTGGATTACAGGGCATAGTTACATTGTATATGCGCCATTAAGTGCAGGTGGCACGACTATGATGTTCGAAGGCATTCCAACTTTCCCAGACGCTGGAAGGTTTTGGAAAATCATTGATAAATTTAGTGTCAACATTTTGTATACCGCTCCTACTGCCATTCGCTCATTGATGAGTTTTGGATTAGGGCCAGTGGAGGGACATGATTTAAGTAGTTTAAAAGTTTTAGGTACGGTTGGCGAACCCATTAATGAGGAAGCATGGAATTGGTACAACGAACATATTGGAAAAAATAAATGTCCTATTGTAGACACTTGGTGGCAAACAGAAACAGGTGGCATCATGATCTCTAATATGGCGGGCATCACACCAGGGAAAGCTGGTTGGGCGACTTATCCAATGCCTGGCATTGAACCCATTTTAGTGGATGATAAAGGAGAAGAAGTCACTGAAAAAAACGAGGAAGGCATGTATCGCGGTAACTTATGCATCAAACAAGCATGGCCTTCAGCCATCAGAACAACTTATGGTGATCACGAAAGATGTAGGACCAATTATTTTGCAACCTACGATGATTTATATTTTACGGGTGATGGTGCATTCAGAAACAAAGCAGGTCAATATAGAATTACAGGACGTGTAGATGATGTATTGAATGTGAGTGGCCACAGGATTGGCACTGCCGAAGTAGAAAATGCCATTAACATGCACGCTGGTGTAATAGAGAGTGCTGTAGTGGGTTATCCGCATGATATCAAAGGGCAAGGTATTTATGCCTATGTGATTTATACAGGATCTCATGATCAAGAAAGCCATGGTACTTCAGACATGATTCGCAAAGACATCCTGCAAACAGTGACAAGAATTATTGGACCAATCGCCAAGCCCGATAAAATTCAATTTGTTACTGGCTTACCTAAAACAAGATCAGGTAAAATCATGCGCCGCATCCTTCGCAAAGTTGCAGAAGGTGAATTGAATAACTTAGGAGATACCTCTACCCTACTTGACCCTGCAGTAGTAGATGAGATTGTAAAAGGCGTTGTCTAACTAAAATGAAGTAAATATAATCCTGAGTTAATTACTGCTCCATTAAATTTTTTAATTTACTAGATAATAAGAAAAGAATAATAGACGCAATTCCTGCCATAAATACAAAGAACATAAAGAACTCATGCAAGTTGGTAATTTGATACCCAGCGAAAGAAGTTGTTTGACCATTTTCTGGATACAAGGTACTAAAAACACCTGCTAATTTATTGGCAAAAGCATTGGCTGTAAACCATACTGCCATTAATATAGAAGCAAATTTAAGTGGGGCTAATTTATTGAATAAGGAAAGTCCAATTGGAGATAAACAAAGCTCTCCAAATGTGTGCATCATGTACATACCTATCAACCAAATCATACTTACTTTAACACCTGTTCCTACTCCATTCACTCCTGTAGCAATCCATAAATAACCCAATGCCAATAACATCAAACCCATCGCCATTTTAAATGGAGAAGAGGGCTCTCTTTTGGCTTTACCTAATTTAATCCAAATCCATGCCACCAATGGAGCAAGTGCCACCACAAAGATGGAATTTAAAGATTGAAAGAAACTTGTTGGTACCACATAAAATCCTAAATCACGCTGTGTATTTTCAGAGGCAAAAAAGGTAAGTGATGCACCCGCTTGTTCAAATGCACTCCAGAAAAAGATCACAAAGAAAGACACTGTAAATAAGACTGCTACTTTCTTTTTTTGAATACCATCTAATGAAGTATCAGAGAAAATAATAAATGCAATTAATAAAATACAAGCAATCAATAACCAGAATAAATAACTCACTACTTTAATATCAATGTAGACTAGTGCGATGGTTAAAAGAGAAAGTAAAAATAACAACCCAATCATCACTGGAATTTTTTGCAAAATTTTTGGTGCGTCTTTTGGTGCATCACCAATGGACACGCCGTCCGCATCCACTAAATATTTTTTCTGAAATATAATTTGTGTAATTACACTTAAAAGCATGGCCACTCCTCCGGCTAAAAAGGCCCATTTAAAGTCTCCATTGTTTCCTGTGTCTCCAAAAAATCCACAAACAATTGGACCCAATGCGCCACCTGTGTTGATACCCATATAAAAAATGGTATAGGCAGCATCAATTTTTGAATCACCCTTTGCATACAATTGACCCACCATACTCGAGATATTTGGCTTGAAAAAGCCATTCCCTGCAATCATACAACCCAAACCAGTATAAAATAGCGGCATTGCGAGTGCAGCATTGTCGTAAAAATGACCACAAAAAAACAGCACAAATTCACCAATCGCCATCACCAATCCGCCTGCAATAATAGAGCGCTTATTGCCCCAATACCTGTCTGCGATATAGCCACCCAGTAAAGGTGTTAAGTAAATCAAGCCTGTATAACTGCCATATACCTGAGATGCATCGATCTGATTAAAAGCCATTGCTTTTACTAAAAATAGGACCAATATGGCACGCATACCATAATAGTTAAATCGCTCCCACATTTCTGTTGCGAATAAAACATAAAGTCCTTTTGGATGGCGTTGTGTCATTGTAGACATAATAAAACGTTTATTTAATTGGTACAAAATAATAAAATCCCTTCAATAAATTTTACTTTCGTGCTGCAATCACCTTAATTATGAATATTTTACTCATTGGCGCTGGCGGGAGAGAACATGCTTTGGCTTGGAAAATAGCACAAAGTTACCATTGTGATCATTTGTATATCGCTCCTGGTAATCCAGGCACCGCAAGCATTGGCGTCAATCTACCCATTGCCATCGACGATTTTGAGGGATTGAAGCAAGCAGCCATTACCCACCAAATTGATATGATCCTTGTTGGGCCAGAGGAACCGCTCGTTAATGGCATTTTTGATTTTTTTGCAAATGATCCTTTAACCCAAGCCATGAATGTGATTGGGCCTTCTGCAGCCGCAGCACAATTGGAAGGTAGCAAAGCATTTAGCAAGCATTTTATGCAAAGGCACCATATCCCCACAGCTGGATATGCCGAATTTACCATCGACAACTACGAGGAAGGGAAGCAATATATTGCTGCACATAGCTTACCTATTGTTTTAAAAGCAGATGGACTAGCTGCTGGAAAGGGTGTGATCATAGCTACAACAACTCTAGATGCTTTGGAAAGTTTTGAATCCATGTTGCAGCATAAGCAATTTGGCAAAGCCAGTGCTCGAGTGGTGATTGAGGAATTTTTAACAGGGATAGAAGTCAGTGTTTTTGCACTCACAGATGGCAAAAATTACCAAATTATAGGACACGCAAAGGACTACAAACGAATAGGAGAAGGCGATACAGGGCTCAATACAGGCGGAATGGGTTGTGTAAGTCCAGTGCCATTTATGGATGAAGCTTTTATGGCAAAAGTGGAAGAAAAGATCGTGCGCCCTACCATTGAAGGTATAGCTAAGGAAGGATTGGTCTATAAAGGATTTGTCTTTTTTGGCTTAATGAATTGCAACGGGGAACCTTCAGTGATTGAATACAATTGTCGACTAGGAGACCCTGAAACTGAAGTAATTCTACCCCGCTTACAAACCGACTTAGTGAGTATTTTAGCCGCTACCGATAATGGCACTTTGGAAGATGTAAATATTGAATACCATGATGGTGCTTTTGCCACCGTGATGGCGGTAAGTGGTGGCTATCCTGGTGACTACCAAAAAGGATTCCAAATTAGTGGATTGGACCTTGTAAGGCAACAGGCTAAAACCACGCTGTTCCAAGCTGGGACTGGGTTTAAAGAAGATACGATTGTGACCAATGGAGGTCGAGTTTTAACAGTAACTGCACAAGGAAATACCATTTCAGAAGCAGTCGAAACCGCAAAAAATGCTTTGGGTCTGATTCAATTTGAAGGCATGAATTTTAGAAAAGATATTGGCTATGAATTTGAGGGATAAACTTTGTTGACAATCCTTGTTGAAAATTATTCTTGTTCATTTTTTTAAAAAGCTTTGTAGTTCAAGGATTTTAGATGATTTTTGCATCATTCCAATGAACGTAAAATACTGAACGAATATGGGCTTATTTA
>JBILCS010000051.1:0-12506 GCA_044353005.1 Sediminibacterium sp.
AAAAGAAAAAAATGTACCAATGTTGGACGCTGTTATCACCAAAACTGCAAAAGGCGGTTATATGGCTGGCGGTCACGATGGTAAAGGAAATAAAATGGCAGCTATCATGAGCGAAACAAATGCTTTAAAAGCAATCGCTGATGGTGTAGCAACAAAGGGTTTTTAGGAATAAAGAAGCCCTATTGAAATATAGGGCTTCTTTATTTTCCTCTCTAATGATTTTTCGAGGCACCCCATAAACGAGTGCCTCGATTTTTTTTACTACCGCTAAGCCCCCACAACTCCGTGGTGAATTTTTGTCAAAGTAGCAAAGCAATGTTCCATACTCTTGACATCTTTAATGATTAAAATAAAGGTTTTACCTACTTGCTTAAAATGCGCATTGTTCATTGCAGTTTGGGTATAGCTTAACAAGCCTTTAAAAATGGCGCTTTCATAATAAGGAGAATCTGGGCGATTGATAAAGAAGCACCTTAAAGTTTCGTCCTTCAAAGTCATTTTTTCAAAACCCAATGCAATCGCCAGGCGTCTTGATTGGATTGTGGTAAACAAGGAAGCAACCTGTTTAGGCATCGGACCAAAACGATCTATTAATTCTATTTTCATTGCCTCTAATGCGGCATCATCCTCTGATTGATCCATTCTGGTATACAATGAAAGCCTTTCTCCAATACTTTCTACATAATCATCTGGTAGCATGATTTCTAAGTCGGTATCAATAGCGCAGTCTTGCACAAAATCATCTTGTTTACTAATTTCCTCTATAAATAATTCTTTGAAATCGGAACGCTTTAATTCACGAACTGCTTCTGCTAATATTTTTTGGTACATTTCAAATCCAATCTCTGCCATAAATCCACTTTGTTCACCACCTAATAAATTACCTGCGCCTCGAATATCTAAATCACGCATGGCAATTTGAAAACCAGAGCCTAACTCACTAAACTGTTCCAAAGTTTGCAATCGCTTGCGTGAATCATCTGGCAAAGTGCTCATTGGTGGCGCCAATAAATAACAAAATGCTTTTTTATTACTTCGTCCTACCCTGCCTCTTAATTGGTGTAAATCACTTAGTCCAAATTGATGCGCATTATTGATGATAATGGTATTCACATTCGGAATATCTACACCACTCTCTACAATATTGGTACAAACCAACACGTCATATCGACGTTCGATAAAATCAAATATTTTTTCTTCTAACTGATGTCCTTCTAATTGCCCATGTGCAAATCCAATACTTAAATCGGGGCAAAGTTTTTGAATCATCGCACACATTTCTGCTAAACCTTGTACTCTGTTATGGATGAAAAAAACCTGTCCACCTCTTTCTGTTTCAAAGTAGATGGATTCTCGTATGATATCCTCATGAAAAACTTGCACCTCGGTATGAATAGGTTGCCTATTGGCTGGAGGCGTATTAATAATGCTTAAATCCCTTGCCCCCATTAAACTAAAATGGAGGGTCCTTGGTATGGGCGTGGCAGTTAAAGTCAAGCAATCTACATTGGTTCTTAAAGTCTTTAATTTTTCTTTATGTCCTACACCAAATTTTTGTTCTTCATCAATCACCATTAAACCAAGGTCTTTGAAATGCACTTCTTTCCCTAAAATACCATGTGTCCCTATCAAAATGTCAATCTTACCTTCCTTCACTTTAGCAATGGTTTCTTTTTTCTGAGCAGATGATTTAAATCGGTTTAAGAAATCAATTTCTACTGGAAACTCTTTAAGTCTTTCTTTGAAAGTTTTAAAATGCTGAAATGCTAAAATGGTAGTAGGCACCAACACTGCAACTTGCTTTCCATCAATTGCTGCTTTGAATGCTGCACGAATCGCCACTTCGGTTTTACCAAAACCAACATCCCCACATACCAGTCGGTCCATTGGGGCTGGCGCTTCCATGTCTTTTTTTACATCCGCTATTGCTTTAGCTTGATCAATCGTGTCTTCATAAATAAAAGATGCTTCTAATTCATGCATCATATAATTATCTGGCGTAAATGCAAATCCAGTTTGCGCTTTTCTTTGTGCGTATAATTTAATTAAATCAAAAGCAATGGACTTTACTTTTGCCTTGGTCTTATCTTTTAATTTTACCCAAGCATCGGATCCTAATTTATTCACTTTGGGTGGCGTCCCTTCCTTGCCTGTATATTTAGATACCTTATGAAGTGCGTTAATATTTACATATAAAATATCACTATCCTTATAAATAATTCTTATCGCTTCCTGCATCATGCCACTCACTTCGATCTTCTGCAATCCACTATACACGCCCACTCCATGATCTATATGGGTCACATAGTCACCCGGATGCAAGTCACTCAATGTACGCAGTGTGATAGCTTTGTTTTTACTATAGGCTTGCTTAACTTTGTATTTATGGTAACGCTGAAAAATTTGATGGTCTGTATAACAAACCATTTTATGGTCATGGTCAATAAAACCTTCATGAATATTTTTCACGATTGGAGTAAACTGTATTTCAGTTTTTAAATCAGTGAATATAGCATGTAAACGTTCTAATTGTTTGGCTTGTTCAGCAAATAAAAACAGGTCATACCCTTTCTTTTCAAATTCTTGCAAATTGGCAATTAAATATTGAAACTGCCTGTTGAAACTTGGTTGTACCTGTGTGCTAAAAGCTATTTTTTGCTTGGTTAAATTGGCATGAAACCCCCATTCAATAATGGGTCTTATTAATATTTGGTCAACAACAGCATTGATAGGAACAAAATCATCTTTGTCTGTGTTTTTCTTATGTGCATCTGAATCATCTATTATTTGAATTTTTGGCGCATGCAATAAAAATGCTTCCAATGCTTCAATTTGGTCATGTCCTTTTTGCTCAATCAAAGTCCAATCCTTTAACCATACCACCGTGTTCTCTGCTACAAATTCCATGAATGGAATTTTGATCGTATCCTCAAACTGTGTGGTTACATTTGGAATGATATTGACCTGCAATAATTTTCGTTCACTCAATTGTGTTGCTGGATCAAATAAACGAATGCTATCCACTTCCTCGCCAAATAACTCTACACGATAAGGGTTTTCATTGCCAAATGAATAGATATCAAAAATACCGCCTCTTAAAGCAAATTGTCCAGGCTCGTATACAAAATCTGTTCGCTCAAAACCATACTGGATAAGCCTTTCCATCAACGCATCCAACCCAATTGTATCATTGGTCTTTATCTGTATGATATTTTCTTGTAAGGTTTTAGGCATGATCACTTTTTCAAAGAATGCCTCTGGATAGGTCACTACGATTTTCTTATTACCCCCCATTGATAATTTAGTCAAGGCCTCCGTTCTCAACATCACATGCGAAGGATTCAATAAATTAAAATTTTGACTCGTTTTAAAAGAAGAAGGGAAATAAAACAAGTCCATCGCGCCTGTGATACTTTCTATAGAATTATAAAAATACGCCGCTTCCTCTGCATCATTTAATACAACTACATGATTGTAGGTTGCAGTTTGAGGATGCGTGAAAATATGCTTTAAAATAAATGCTGGAGAAGAGCCATTCAGGTTTTGTAAGTGCACCTGAAATGGGGTATTGGCTGAATTAGACATAGCAATCCCATCTACTATTTTTTTTAGTAGGGGGGATGCATCATACCGATCAAACAATGATTGCTCGTTCATAGTTCAGTCCGCAAAGATACAATCAATTAACGGACGAAGCGATGATCAAAAGGTCAATTTCTTGGAATTGATGCTTCGATACTTCAATAAAAGCAACCCCCGTATTACCAGAAAAATAGGGGATATAAATCCCCTCTTGATAGCCCAGCACAATGCTATATTTCCCTGGAGCCAACCTAAGCTTGAATTTCCCGGCGTTATTTGAACGAACCTGTTTAATCAATCTAGCCTCAATGCCTTTTGCATAATTACCTTCTTGACCAAGCAATTGATTGGTATTGGCCGCTTCATAAATATAGACCATGGTCGCAATTGGACGCCCCTTCTGCTTAGCATTCCCTTTTAATGGCATGGCTGTATTGTTTTCCAACAAAACATGACCGCTAATGCCTTGTGGAAGGACGCAAAACCCCATCAGCATCGGGGCTAAACAAACTAAGAGGCTAAATCGGATGGAAGCGTTGCGCATGGATACCGTTTGTTTAAAGTTACATTTTTAAGCTTCAACTTGATTGAAATACAAAGATTTGATTTAAATTTAGATTTATGAAAATACGCCTTTTACTCCCCCTTATTTTTGTATGTGCATCAACCATTTTACATGCACAGGACGCAACTAAAAAAGAAGTGTTGATGCAAACTTCCAAAGAACTTGCATTGGAAGCAAGAAATAAATTTTCAAAAGCTGTTCTTGCAGCGAAAGAAAAAGGATGGCCTATACAGTATGCTTCTCAAAATCAAAACAATGCAAAATTAATGGGTGTAGATGAAAATGGATGGCCTAAATATTATATTGGTTTTGCAGATCCAGTTGCCTCTATTACAATTGGTACAAATAAATTATGGCCAGGCGCAGCATCTAATTTAAACTTAAGTGGATCGGATGATAACATGACCAATAAATTGGGCGTTTGGGACGAAGGAAGTCCATTGTTAACACATAAAGAATTCACAGGTAGAATTACACAAAAAGACAACGCTAAAGATGTCGTAACGCATAGTACGCATGTGGCAGGCATTGTAATGAGTAAGGGACTGAATCCACTCGCTAAGGGGATGGCTTATAATGTAAAAGGGATTCTTGATTACGATTGGAATAGCGATTTGTCAGAAATGTCTGCAGCCGCTGCAAATGGTTTATTAATTTCAAACCATTCTTATGGGACCGTAACAGGATGGAATTACAATAGTGACTCTGCACGTTGGGAATTCAATGGTAGATTCAATGATAAAGAAGATTACCGATTTGGGTTGTATGATTACGATGCCCAAATTCATGATTCAATAGCTTATAATGCCCCAAACTATTTAATTGTTTTTGCGGCAGGTAATAATAGAACAAGCGTTGGCCCTGCAGTTGGACAAACGTATTGGAGAAGAAACGAAGCAGGTAGAATGATTAATGCTGGTGCTCGACCTGCTGACATTAGCAGTAATGATTCTTATGGTAGCATCTCCACAGATAAAAATGCAAAAAATGTACTCACGGTTGGTGCTGTATACGGCATACCATCGGACTACAGTAAAAAAGAAGATGTGGTGATGAGTAATTTTAGCTCATGGGGACCAACTGATGATGGCAGAATCAAACCAGATATTACGGCACAAGGCGTTTCAGTATATGCTCCTGTTGCTAACAACGATTCAAGTTATGGTTACCTAAACGGCACTTCCATGGCGTCACCTGGAGCTGCAGGAAGTTTATTATTATTACAAGAATTAAGTCATCGTTTTACAGTCAATGGTGCACCAAGAATTTTAAAATCAGCTACTGTTAAAGGGCTCGCGATTCATACGGCTAATGAAGCAGGTTTATATCCTGGACCAGATTATAAATTTGGTTGGGGATTGCTAAATATTTCTGAAGCTGCCCAAGTTTTAAATACCGCATCCACCAATAACAATAATGCAAGTAGCCCTCATTTCGTGTATGAAAATACTTTACTCAACGGAGAAAGCAAGTCCTACACCATCACTGCTTCCGGAACAAGACCTGTAAAAGCTACTCTTGTGTGGACAGATATTAAAGGAAGTTCAAGTGAAGTTTTGAATGATGCTAATCCAGAATTAGTCAATGATTTAGACTTGGTAATTACACAGGGTAATAAGACACATTATACTTGGAATTTAACTCCAAGCAGTCCAGACAATCAAGCATTCAAAGGAATTAATAATATTGACAATGTTGAAAAAGTAGAAGTAGACACTAGTTTGGTTGGAGCCCTTTACACGGTTACTGTTAAACATAAAGGGACGCTTGAAAGAGGACAACAAAATTATTCTTTAATGATTAGTGGAGCTGGGGGTACGGCCTATTGTAGCTCAGCAGCAACAAGTACTGCTGGTGCCAAGATTGATAGTATTCAATTAAACAATATTAAATTCTCAAAAACAACTGCAGATAATTACGTTGACAATACCGCATTATTTATCAATGGCGAGTCCAATGGTACCATTTCTTTATTCATGAAATTAAGCAGTGCAGACGCGTCTAACAACAATCGATTTGTAAAAGTTTTTATTGATTATAATAACAATGGAATATTTGACACAAATGAACTAGTGCATACAAGTGCAGCAATCACCAATGGGGATTATAGTACAACTATTGATTTAATTAGCAATTTAATTGTCAATCAATTCACTAAACTTCGTGTTGTGGTCACTGAAGCAGCTGCGGCATCTACTGTTATTGCATGTGGTAATTATACTGTTGGAGAAACCCAAGATTATACGCTAAGGGTGGTGAATCCATCTAATGATATTCAAATGATGGAAATTACCAATCCAGTTGGTGGTGTATCGGAAAAATCGGTGCAATACGTAACTGTTAAAATAGCAAATAATGGAACAAAGCAATTGACCAATATTCCGCTTAGCTTAGAAGTAAAAAAAGGCAATACCACCATTTTAAATCTAAAAGAAACATTTACAGGTAGATTGTATGGATCAGAAATCATGTCCTATACCTTCCAAACACCTATGCCAATTGAATTAAGTCAGAATTATACGATCACTGCCAATGTAAGTCTTGCAAATGACCAGCAACCAGGCAACAATTCAATGACTGCAACTATTATCAGTGCTAGCCCAAGTCCAGCTATTACTGGTTCTGCAACAGGTTGTAATGAAAATGTCCAATTACTTGTAACCAATCCAAAAGGTGATGACCAATACCTTTGGTATGACAAGAACACTGATGTAAGCAGACCTATTGCCAAAGGATCTGTCATTAGAACCTCTACCACCGCAGAAAATGTATATGTTGGCAAAGGTTGGAATGGATTTATTGGGCCTAAAGACAATAACACATTAAGTAATTCAGGCGGATATAATAATTGGGGTAGCAGCTATGGAGAATTCATTAGATTCAATACAACAGGACCATTAAGATTAGAAACCACAAAATTATATACTGGCTATGCAGGAAAAGTTGAACTTGAATTAAGATCCCTTAGCACCTTCACAGATTCTACCTATTCCTATTTCCCTTCTCAAACTCAAAAAACGATTTTACATGTTGGTGCTAGTAGTCCTAGTCCAACACAAGCAACAGGTAGTCTTGGATCTGGCACTCCAACACCATTTGTACAAGGAGATACAGGAAGAATCTATGCCATCAATATGAACTTAAGCCAAGCTGGTAACTATATATTGATTGCACGTTGTTTGGATAGTGCAACTATTTTTAGAAATAATAATATCACAACCAACAATCATCCATTTGGTCCAACCGTACTTGCCACTATTACTGGCAACTGGGCAGGCGCGAATTTTGAGAAGTTTTATTACTTCTTTTACAATATGCAAATTAGCACCCCTGAACACGAAAAAGCATTGACTAAAATCCCTGTCATTTTAACTGCTAAACCTATTATAACGCAAATAGGCAATGATAGTTTAAGTTCCACTACTGCAGATAGTTATCAATGGTTCATCAATGACGAATCCATCGTAGGTGCTACAAAAAGTGGTGTAAAAATTACTAAAAACGCTATGTATAAAGTCAGTGCAACGATTGGTACTTGTACCAATTATTCCGACAATAAATTGGTACTCATCACCGATATCCCTCAAGCTCCTACCAAAGAGATTGGATTAAAAATTGTTTCAACAGATTATATTGAAAATATCATTAAAGGAAATCAATTCTACATTCAATTTAACAATGTCAAGACCAATGCCATTGGATTAAGTATCATGAATAGCAGTGGTCAAACCGTATTTCAGAAAGATAAATTAAACAATCAGATTACAGCTCAAACTGTGCAAGTTCCAACCTTGACGACTGGAATATATTATGTAAAGGTATTTGCTAATAATAAAGTGTACGTTCAAAGCGTATTCGTCACCAATAATTAATTCATTATGTTACAGCCATGGCAGGATGCGGTCGTTACTAAAATTATACAAGAAACGCCTACCACTAAGCGCTTCTTTATGGCTTTGACAAATGGACAACTATTTGACTTTACGCCAGGACAGTTTGTAACATTAGACCTGCCCATCCACGAGCAAAAAAATAAGCGATGGAGAAGTTATTCCATTGCATCTGCCCCTAGCAATAACAATGAATTTGAATTGGTCATTGTTTATTTAGAAGGAGGCTTAGGTACCACTTATTTATTCAATGAAGTGGCTGTAGGTAGTATACTTTTAATGAGAGGTCCACAAGGTGTTTTTGTTTTACCAAAAGCAATTACCACAGATCTTTATTTTATCTGCACAGGGACTGGCGTTGCACCATTTAGATCCATGCTATTGGATATTCATCAAAAGAAAACACCGCATCAGAACATGCATTTGTTATTTGGATGCAGACAATATACAGATTGTTTATATGGTGCCGAATTAAAAGCAATAGAAGCAGTAGAACCTCAATTTTTTTATCACCCAAGCTTTTCTAGAGAAACAGAAATACGTGAAGGCGCGCAACTAGGTTATGTACATGCCACCTATAAAAAATTATTGGCATCAGGTGCTAGCAAAGAAGCACATTTTTACATCTGTGGTTGGAAAAATATGGTGGACGAAGCAAGGGCTACCTTAACAGAATTAGGTATTCCAAAAACTCAAATTCATTTTGAACTATACGGATAAAAAAAGCGCCCAAGTTGAATTCAACTGGGCGCTTTTTTATTAGTTCAATGATTTATGCAATATGCTTTAATACTAATGCTTTGACTTCGCTCATTGGAATTCTTTCCTGTAACATACTATCTCTGTAACGAATGGTGACCGTATTGTCTTCTTTTGTTTGATGATCGATGGTCACACAGAATGGCGTTCCTATTGCATCCTGTCTTCTGTAACGCTTTCCAATGGCATCTTTTTCTTCATAAAAACAATGGAATGAAGGCTTACACTCGTCCATCAAAGATTTAGCCAATTCAGGTAATCCATCCTTTTTCGTCAATGGCAATACGGCTAATTTTAATGGCGCCAATTTTGTAGGTAAATGCAAGACAACTCTTGAATCAGTCGTACCATCTTCTTTTTGAATGGTTTCTTCTTCATAGGAATGAGATAAAATCAATAAGAACATTCTATCTAAGCCTATCGAAGTTTCAATCACATAAGGCACATAATGCTGATTGATTTCTGTATCAAAATATTGTAATTTCTTTTTACTGAATTCTTGATGACGCGTTAAATCATAATCGGTTCTTGAATGAATCCCTTCTACTTCTTTAAATCCAAATGGAAATTCATATTCAATATCTAAAGCAGCATCTGCGTAATGGGCTAATTTAATATGGTCATGAAAACGGTATTTATCTGCTGCAATGCCCAAACTTAAATGCCAATTCATACGCTCATTTTTCCAATGCTCATACCACTCTTTTTGAGTACCTGGTTTTACAAAAAATTGCATTTCCATTTGCTCAAACTCACGCATTCTAAATATAAACTGACGCGCTACAATCTCATTTCTAAAGGCCTTCCCTGTTTGTGCAATTCCAAAAGGAATTTTCATCCTTGCCGTTTTTTGCACATTCAAGAAATTAACAAAAATACCTTGTGCTGTTTCTGGTCTTAAATAGATGGTATTGGCGTCTTCTGCAACTGAACCTAATTCTGTAGAGAACATTAAATTGAATTGACGAATCTCTGTCCAGTTACTTGTGCCACTTACACTACACTGTATTTTATTTGTTTGAATCAAAGTGCCTAAACCAGCAAAATCGTCGTTCGCTAATAGGACTTCCATATCCGCAATCAGTTGCTTTGCACGATCACGCAATGCAGCTCCATCATTAGCCTTAGCTGCTTCTTCATTTAACTTATCTGCATGCGCTTCAATTAAATGGTCTACACGGTATCTTTTTTTACTGTCCTTATTGTCAATCAATGGATCGCTAAAACTATCTACGTGACCACTTGCCTTCCAAGTAGTAGGATGCATGAAAATGGCAGCATCAATACCCACAATATTTTCGTTCATCTGGGTCATGCTCTTCCACCAATCATCGCGAATGTTCTTTTTTAATTGTGCACCATAAGGACCGTAATCATACACTGCACTTAATCCATCATAGATTTCACTACTAGGAAACACGAATCCGTATTCTTTGGCATGCGAAATGATTGCTTGTAATGTATTGTCTGTAACTGTCTTACTCATAGTTTGCAAATATAGGTCGAGAAAGGATTATGGTTGTAATTTTTCATTGTTTTGGTGCCTTTCTTTGTCTCGAATGGTTTTCTTTTGGATATTTTTCTCCAATGCCGCAGTCAAATCAACACCTGTTTGATTGGCTAAGCAAATTAACACAAATAGCACATCCGCCATCTCATCCCCCAGGTCGGCACTTGCTTCCTTATTTTTAAAGGATTGATCCCCATATTTGCGCACCATTAGCCTAGATAATTCCCCTACTTCTTCCATCAAGACACCTAAATTGGTTAACTCACTAAAATAGTTGACACCAACGGTCTTGATCCATTCATCTACCTGATCTTGTGCTGCTTGAATTGTAATTTGATTGGACATATTAATCTCTGTTTTTTGAATCTATTAAAATAGTGACTGGGCCATCATTAATGAGTGCAACTTTCATGTCTGCCCCAAATTGTCCGGTGGCAATTGGCTTACCAAGATCCTTCGACAATTGTAGGATCATCTGTTCATAAATTGGAATTGCTATCTCTGGTTTTGCGGCTGCAATATAAGAAGGTCGATTTCCCTTTTTAGTGGCGGCATACAATGTGAATTGACTAATCAATAAGATGGATCCACCCATTTCTTGCACACTATGGTTCATGACCCCTTCTGCATCATCAAAAATGCGCATCTGCACCAGCTTATTAGAAATCCATTGAACATCCTCTAATGTATCCTCATTTTGAATGCCCAATAAGACCATTAAGCCTGCTTGAATAGACCCTACAATCGCTCCATCTACTTTGACACTGGCCTCCGTTACTCTCTGTATTACGACTCTCATAAAAGTTGCTATTTACAACGTGAAGATAAACAAAACTATTTTCACTAATTTAGCTGTAATTTCAACACCTTGAGTAGTATTAAAAAATTAGTCAGTCAAACCGCATGGTACGGACTTAGTTCAATAGCCGCAAGGTTTATTAGCTATTTGCTTACCCCTTATTTAACCTATAAGCTTTCAGATATTGCTTATGGGGAGAATTCGATTGTCTATGCTTTTATTCCCTTTTTGAATGTCATTGTGACCCACGGCATGGAGACCGCCTATTTCAAGTTCGGAACCAAAGAAAACGAGGAGGAGATTTATAATACCAGTAGCTTTTCAATGCTATTTGTTACCATACTAGTTTTAATTGGCTTGTTCACTTGGAAACTTCCATTGGCAGAACTTTTACAAATTACTGCCCACCCCGAATACATTAGCTTACTAGCTTGGATCGTTGCGCTAGACGCCTTGACTACCATTCCATTTTCAAGACTAAGAATGCAAGAACGTCCTAAGCAATTTGCAATGATCAAAATTGTTGGCATCTTAATCAATATACTTGCGACCTATAGTTTCATCAGTCTTTTACCAAATTATGTAGCAACACATCCAACTAGTTTTTTACAAGATTGGTATCGACCAAATTGGGAAGTAGGTTATATTTTGATTGCGGGTATCGTACAAAATGTTTTTGTAATGCTCTTGTTACAAAAAGAAATTAGATCCATCCGTTTTAAATTCAACTTTAAACTTTGGTGGAGCATGATGGCTTTTGCAGTGCCACTTATTTTAGTAGGATTTGGTGGGATGATCAATGAAACATTAGACCGTATCATGTTGGGATGGTGGGGCCCTGGAGCAACAGCAGATGAGAACAAGGCCATGGTGGGTGTGTATAGTGCGTGTTATAAATTAGCTATTTTAATTACCATCTCCATACAAGCATTCCGTATGGGTGCCGAACCATTTTTCTTCAAACAAGCAGAAACAGATCAAGCTCAAAAAACCTATGCTAAAGTCATGAAATTTTTTGTGATCAGTTTATGTGTGATGTTTTTATCTGTGATGCTATACATTGATATTTGGAAATTATTTATTCAAAATCCAGCCATGTATGTGGGCCTTAAAGTGGTGCCTATTTTACTCATTGCAAATATGTTTTTAGGCGTATACTATAACTTAAGTATCTGGTATAAACTAAGTAACAAAACCATGGCAGGTGCCTGGATCACCTTATTAGGCGCATGCATCACGATTGTCATTAACTATTTAGCGATACCTCATTTTGGATATATGGCAAGTGCTTGGGCTACCTTCTTTTGTTATGGCACCATGATGATTGTGAGTTATTTATGGGGACAGCAGGTTTATCCTGTGCCTTATGCCACCAAAAAATTAATTGCTTATTTCATCATT
>JBILCS010000052.1:0-12172 GCA_044353005.1 Sediminibacterium sp.
AAAAAGCAAAAACAGGGATTCAGCGTTGTTTGAGGAAATAAAATTGGGTGTATATTGCAGTGCATTATGCTGACTCATTTAGACATACAGAATTATATTTTAATCGACGATTTACAGATTAATTTATCCAACCAACTCTCTGTGATTACAGGAGAAACTGGCGCGGGCAAGAGTATCATTATGGGTGCCTTGGGTTTAATTTTAGGAGATCGTGCAGACAGTTCTGTTTGCCGCAATCCAGCAAAAAAATGCGTGATAGAAGGTATTTTTACACTTGCCAACAAAAATAATTATACTGCCTTTTTTGAAGCAAATGATTTAGACCTTGCCGATGAATTAATTATTCGTAGAGAAATCAATGCACAAGGAAAGTCTAGGGCTTTCATCAACGATACCCCAATTAATTTAAACGAATTAAGACAGCTTACTTCTCAATTGGTGGACCTGCATCAACAATTTGACACCCTTAGTTTAGGGGATATGGAATTTCAAAGAACCGTATTAGATGCACTCGCCAATGTACATAAGGATCTTGAAGCCTATCAAAGCACTTTCTTTGATTGGAAAGCAGCGACCAAACATTTAAGCGAACTCATTGAACAAAAAGAAAACTTTGATCAAACTGTTGCTTATAAATCGCATTTATTAGAGGAACTAACTTTTTTGGATTTACAAGAAAACGAATTAGAACAATTAGAATCCGATTTAAAATTCATGGAAAACGCTGCGGAGATTAAAGCGCAATTAACACAAAGCATCCATGCATTAGATGAATCAGACCAACCAATACTGCAACAGATTAAACAGATTGCACATAATTTAGAAAGCATTGCAAAATTTCAGAATAATTTTGGGCCCTTATTAGAAAGACTCAAAGCGGCTCAAATAGAACTAGCAGATATTACAAGCGAACTTCAAACATGGCAGGACAAAATGGATATTGATGCTTCAAAAATTAGTACCATGCAAGAAAGATTGTCTCAGGGATACCATTTACAGAAAAAGCATAAGGTTCAATCTACTGCTGCCTTATTGGAGATCCAACAAGTCTTGTCAAAAGAATTAGAAGCTGTATTGCATATAGATGAAGCTATTGAGACCTATACCAAAAAAGTAGCTGCTGCCGAAAAAGACTTAACAATACGCGCTGCTAATTTGAGTGAACTACGTAAAAAACAAGCTACCCCTTTGGCAAAACAAGTGAACCATTTATTGCATCAAGTGGGGATGCCCAATGCACAATTAAAAGTACAATTGGATACGGTACCGTTTAATCAATTTGGTATCGATAAAATTGATTTTCTTTTTGATGCGAATAATACTCAAAAGTTTGAGCCCATTAAAAAAGTAGCAAGTGGTGGTGAGTTAAGCCGTTTGATGTTGTGTATTAAATCATTGGTAGGAAAATCGATTGATTTACCAACGATGATCTTTGATGAAATTGACTCTGGTATTTCTGGTGAACCTGCAAAACAAGTGGGTTTATTATTACAAGAATTGGGGCAAGCGCGTCAGGTGCTTTGTATCACCCATCAGCCACAAATTGCAGCTAAAGGCCAAGCGCATTTGTATGTCTACAAAGAACAAGAAGGCAAAACCACCCATACGCATGTGCGCAGTTTAGAAGCGGCTGAGCGCGTGACCCATATTGCCCGCATGATTGGTGGCGATCCGCCAAGCAAAGCAGCTTTGGAGCATGCAAACGAATTACTTGCCTAACTTATATTAAGCCGACTGATTGGCTATTTTATAGGATATTATAATTATTTTTGCAAGAATTAAATAAACCCATAAAGATGGCATACAATTTATTAAAAGGGAAGAGAGGTATCATTACTGGCGCACTTGACAAAAATTCAATTGCATGGAAAGTAGCAGAACAAGCCCATGCCGAAGGTGCCACATTTGTGTTAACCAACGCCCCTATCGCTATGCGTATGGGAGAGATTAATGTACTTGCAGAACAAACCAATTCTAAAATTATACCAGCTGACGCGACCAACGTAGAAGAATTAACCAACTTATTTACACAGTCTCAAGAAATTTTAGGAGGTAAAATCGATTTCGTTTTACATTCTATTGGCATGAGTGTCAATATCAGAAAAAATATTCCTTATCCATCTTTGAACTACGATTACTACGCAAAAGGCGTAGACGTATCTGCTATGTCTTTACATAAAATGTTAAGTGTGGCTTACAATATGGATGCATTAAACGAACACGCTAGCGTAGTTGCTTTAACCTATGCTGCTGCTCAAAGAACTTACCCATTCTATACAGATATGGCGGATATTAAAGCATTGTTAGAATCTATCGCACGTAGCTTTGGTTACCACTATGGTTTAAGAAATAAAGTGCGTGTGAATACGGTATCTCAGTCCCCTACTAAAACAACAGCAGGAACGGGTATTAAAGGATTCGGTGATTTCTATGATTATGCAGATGCCATTGCACCTTTAGGGAATGCTTCGGCAGAAGATTGTGCAAACTATTGTATCACTTTATTCTCTGACTTAACTAAAATGGTCACAATGCAAAACTTATTCCATGATGGTGGTTATTCTACTACTGGCGTAAGTGATTTAGTGATGCAAAAAGCTGGTATCACGGAAGGATAAAAACCTACTCGCTTTTAGTAATACCAAATTTTAACCCCCTTTTAATAACTCGTATGAGCGATCAACAAATCAACCCAAAATTAGTAGAAGCGATTGGCTATTTTGGTTCACTACTTAGCTGTATCACTTTTATACCTCAGGTGTATTTAACTTGGCAAACCAGAAATGTAGAAAGCCTTAGTTTATTGATGATACTCATTGTGAACTTTAGTTGTATCGTTTGGTTAGTCTACGCGTATTTAATAAAAAGTAAACCTGTACTTGTAGCCAATACTATTGTATTGACTTTGAGTTTAATGTTACTTTATTTTAAGTTGACTTTTTAGGTAGGAGGATATAAGATTTTTTAAAAGAAGGATGAATGAATTATTAAAATTTATTTTACTCCTTTTTTAGCTAAGAGAACCATTTTATATTTTAAGATATCATTTTCGCGATTTAATAAAAAAAGAGGACACGAATTCGTGTCCTCTTTTTTTATTAAATTCATTAGAGACTAATTTATGTGACGCTAGCTTTCTACGAAAGCGTCACATAAATTAGTACTCGTCTTCATTAAACATAAAATCTTCTTGGCTTGGATAATCCGGCCAAATGTCTTCAATACTTTCATACACTTCGCCCTCGTCTTCCAACTCTTGTAAATTCTCTACCACTTCTATAGGGGCACCGCTCCTAATGGAGTAGTCGATCAATTCATCTTTAGATGCTGGCCAAGGCGCTTCTTCTAAATAACTGGCTAATTCTAATGTCCAAAACATAAGGTTCTTTTTTGCAAAAGTAGCCGTATATATGATACAACCAAATCTGATTTTTCTACATCATGTAAACATTTTATTAATTTTTGGCAAAATTCAACGGGTAATCGTAGGTTTGCAACATGGAGATGGAGCCAAAACTACTTGTAGCTAAGGATATATGGAAGCAATATGGGACTGTGCCCGTCCTTAAGGGCGTTTCCTTGGACTTATCCAAAGGAGAGTTAGTTTCCATTGTAGGACCCTCTGGTGCCGGGAAATCGACACTTTTATACATTGTAAGTAGCTTAGAAAAGGCGGATAAAGGGCAGATTTTTTTTGAAGGGGTTGCCATAGACCAATTGAATAACCAACAATTAGCCCAATTTAGAAATACTCGAATTGGTTTTGTGTTTCAGTTTCACCATTTACTACCCGAATTCACAGCAATAGAAAATATTGCAATCCCCGGATGGATTGGAAAACAGGATAAAAAAACGGTGGCAAAAAAAGCCCTTGAATTACTAGACTATTTAGGACTTGCAGACAAACAAGATAAAAAACCACACCAATTATCTGGCGGGGAGCAACAAAGAATTGCTGTAGCTAGGGCACTCATCAATCAACCAGCCATCATTTTTGCAGATGAACCAACTGGCAATTTGGATAGTGAAAATGCACATGCGATGCATGAATTATTTTTACGTCTGAAAAAAGAATTGAACCAGAGCTTTCTAATTGTAACACATAACGAAGCATTAGCTGCATTAAGCGATAGAACCCTCACTATGAAAGACGGGCTTTTTGTATAAAGTGATGGATTAAATTCTTGGTTTCCAAGGCAGGTCTTCTACCCCTTTCAAATGCCCAATATAACGAGCTAGTGTAAATAAGTAATCACTCAAACGATTCAAATATTTGATGACCAAAGTCTCTACGAATAAATCTTCTTCTTGCATATTCACACACCAGCGTTCTGCTCTTCTACAAACACATCTAGCGATATGGGCAGTAGAGATGGCTTGATGCCCACCTGGAATAATAAATGATTTCATTGGAGCAAGTACTTCGTTCATTGCATCCATTGACTTTTCAAGTCCGGCAATATCTTCTTCTTTTAAATCTGGAATTCTTAATGCAGACTCTTTTTCTGGATCACAAGCCAAGCTAGACCCCACAGTAAACAACCTATCTTGAATTTCTTTTAAATCTGCATTAATTTTTGCATCATCTACTAAATCATTCAATAATCCAATGAATGAATTCAATTCATCCACAGTTCCGTAAGATTCAATACGAATATGACTTTTAGGCACTCTTGTACCTCCAATTAAAGATGTTTTTCCCTGATCTCCTGCCTTGGTGTAAATTTTCATATTCTTATAACAAATCTAAAGACACTTGGTTCAGTATCTAGTAAATTAAATATGTTGCTGATTTAGTGTGTCGGTCTCTACGTTCCCATCCCTTAAACGAACTACACGGTGCGCATATCGAGCAATATCTTCCTCATGTGTAACAAGAATGACTGTATTACCTGCAGCATGAATTTTTCCAAATAATTCCATAACTTCTACAGATGTTTTTGAATCTAAATTACCTGTAGGCTCATCCGCCAATAAAATAGATGGATTGTTGACCAACGCACGCGCAATCGCCACACGCTGGATCTGTCCTCCACTCAACTCATTCGACTTATGATGACTTCTATCTGCAAGCCCTACTTTTTCTAAAGCGACCAAAGCTCTTTCGATACGATCTTTTTTGGAGATACCCGCATAAACCAACGGCAGAGCCACATTTTCTGCAGCGGTTAACCTTGGTAATAAATTGAATTGTTGGAATACGAATCCTATTTCAATATTTCTAATCCCTGCTAGTTCATCATCTGCCATCGCACTTACATCATGCCCATTTAAATTGTAAGTCCCCCCAGTTGGAGAATCCAAACAACCCAATATATTCATCAATGTACTTTTACCACTACCCGAAGGACCCATTAAGGCCACATATTCGTTTCTATTGATATCCAAATCGATCCCTTTTAAAACAGGGATGGCTTGGTTGGCCATAAAATAGCTTTTCTGAATCGTTCTAAGTTCAATAACTGCTGACATAGTATATAATTTTCGAATTTCTTGCTTTTACAAATGTACTCTAAAGGGCCCAACCCTCCACTTGGTTTTGTTGAAAGGTTAAAAGAGGCAACCAAAGGTGATTTTGACCCTTTTTTTGTAAAAATGAAAATAATTTTTGAAAATAGTTGCATAACTAACTAATTTTACGAAAAGCTATACTATGCAACCAACTATAAAGCAGGTCGTAATCCTTGGAAGTGGTGTGATGGGTTCAAGAATCGCATGTCATTTTGCAGGCATTGGCGTGCAAGTTTTATTGTTAGATCGTTTACAACCAGGTGCCGAAGAAAGTACCAATAGTAAAGAAAGAAACAAACTAGTGAATGATGCATTGCAGGCTTCGATCAAATCAAATCCTTCCCCTATTTATAGTAGTACTTTCACTAAAAATATTCGAACGGGGAATTTCACAGACGATATGTCCAAAATTACAAATGCAGATTGGATCATAGAAGTCGTAGTTGAAAGATTGGATATCAAAAAAACAATTTATGATCAAGTAGAACAATACCGCAAACCAGGTACATTGGTGAGCTCTAATACTTCTGGCATTCCAATTCATTTAATGGCAGAAGGTCGTTCAGAAGATTTTCAAAAACATTTTTGTGGCACACACTTTTTTAACCCACCAAGATATTTAAGACTACTTGAAATCATCCCTACGCCAAAAACAGATCCATCTGTGATTGATTTTCATATGCATTATGGAGATGTGTTTTTAGGGAAGACCACCGTTTTGTGTAAAGACACGCCTGCATTTATCGCCAATAGAGTCGGGGTTTTTAGCATGATGAGCGTGTTGCACATTATGGAAAAAATGGGATTGACCATTGACGAAGTTGAATCCTTAACAGGCCCAATTTTAGGTCGTCCAAAATCTGCTACATTCAGGACTGCTGACGTAGTAGGTATTGATACTTTAGTAAAAGTGGCTGCTGGTGTTGCAGAGAATTGTCCCAATGACGAAGCAAAAGCAACATTCACACTTCCTAGTTGGTTGGAAAAAATGGTGGCACAAAATTGGTTAGGTGATAAAACGGGTCAAGGATTTTTCAAAAAAGTGAAGACCGCTACAAGTAAAGAAATATTGACTTTAAATTTAGCAACCCTTGAATACGAGCCTCGTAAGAAAACAAAAATAGCTTCTATTGATGCTGCCAAAGCGTTAGACAATTTGCCAGCAAGATTAAAAGTATTGTACCATTCAAAAGATAAAACAGGACAATTTATTCAAGCATTCCATCACGCTTTATTTTCTTATATCAGCCATCGTATTCCAGAAATCAGTGACGAATTGTATCGTGTTGATGATGCATTGAAAGCTGGATTTGGCTGGGAAATTGGTGCATTTGAATCTTGGAACGAACTAGGTATTGAAGCTGTGATGAAGGACATGAAAGCAGCAGGGCACGTCGTTGCGCCATGGGTTGAAACAATGGTGGAGAAAGGGTTCTCCTTTTACACCACTAAAAATGGCAAGCGTTATTATTACGATATTGTTACAAGTGATTATGTGTTGATTCCAGGTGCTGAATCCTTTATTATTTTATCTGATTTTAAAGAAAAAACGATTTGGAAAAATAGTGCTTGCAACTTGGTAGACATTGGGGAGGATGTATTTGGATTTAATTGGAATACCAAGATGAATAGCATTGGTGGAGAAGTTTTACAAGGATTGAATAAAGCCATTCAACTATCCGAAGAGCAAAGTAAAGGCTTAGTCATTGCCAATGAAGGAAATTTATTTAGTGCTGGCGCAAATGTGGGCATGATTTTTATGTTAGCAATTGAACAAGATTATGAGGAACTAGATATGGCCGTTCGTACTTTTCAAAACACCATGATGCGTGTACGTTATTCTTCTATCCCTGTTGTGACTGCGCCACATGGATTGTGTTTGGGTGGTGGATGTGAAATGAATTTACATGCAGATGCTATTACAGCTGCTGCAGAAACTTATATTGGATTGGTTGAATTAGGTATTGGTGTAATTCCTGGCGGAGGCGGTACCAAAGAATTGGTATTACGTGCTTCGGACGAAATGCATGCAGAAGAACCTGAAACAATTACCTTAAAAAATAGATTCCTTCAAATTGCAACTGCTAAAGTGGCGACTTCGGCACATGAAGCAATGGAGATGGGTATTTTTAGAAAAGGACAGGATCAGATTGTACTCAATCAATCTAGACGTATTGCAAAAGCAAAAGAACAAGTGCTTGAACTTTTTAACGCTGGTTATACGCAACCCATTCAACGTAATGATATTAAAGTGATGGGGAAAGCTGGGCTAGGAGCACTCTACGCGGGTATCAATGGCATGTGGCGCGGTGGCTATGCAACAGACCATGATGCACTAGTTGCACGTAAATTGGCTTATGTAATGTGTGGTGGTGATCTTAGTGAAGCAACAGTTGTAAACGAACAATATTTATTGAATTTGGAACGTGAAGCTTTCTTAAGTCTTTGTGGCGAAAAGAAAACTTTAGAGCGTATTCAATCAGTGATGACTTCTGGTAGACCAATTAGAAATTAATAAGTCGTCGAGTGCTTCATCCATACTTGTATAGTCAAAGCTAAATCCGGCTGCAAGAATTTTTGATGCACTTACTTTAGCGCTTTTCAAAACTTCTACACTCATTTCTCCTAGCATTATTTTTAAAATAAAACTAGGTACATGGAAAGGAATGGCCCATGTATGAAAACGCTTCGCAATCGCTTTTGTCAAAATTGCATTATTGACTGGATCAGGGGCGACTGCATTGTAAATACCCTCCACTTGTTCAGTTTCCAATGCAAATAGCATTAAACGATTCAGGTCTTGCTGATGAATCCAACTTACCATTTGTTGACCATCCCCTAATATAGCAGCTGCGCCTAACTTTGCTGGCTTCATGAATTCAGCCAATGCCCCTCCCATTTTATTGAATACAATACCTATTCGAATGGTGACAAGTCGAATACCCATCGCTTGAATAGGATGCATACTTTCCTCCCATTGTTGACAAGTGTCTCCTAAAAAACTTGAATCTACTGGATCTGTTTCTACAAAACCTGATTGTTTACTTTTTTCATTATCAGGACCATACCAACCAATCGCAGATGCAGCAACAATCGCTTTCACTTTATTTGGGTTTTCTTTTAATGTTTTTACAAGCAATGCACTTGAATTTACACGGCTATCTAAAATGGCTTTTTTTCTTGCAGTAGTCCATCTTTTATCTGCCACACCCTCCCCTGCTAAATGAATAATATAATCAGCGGCAGCAATGGCAGAAGGATCGATCCAACCTTTATTGAGATCCCATTGTGCAAAAGAAAAATGTGCACGACTGGATTGCTTTTGTTGCCTAGTCAACACAATGACATAATACCCTTTAGCTAATAAAAAGTTGGTTAAAGATTGTCCAACCATCCCTGTTCCACCTGTAATGAGTATTGTTTGCATACCTAAAGGTAAATAAAAAAACCCCGCCTTTACAGGCAGGGTTCCAACTAAATCAACTGTTCTATAAAAAAAAATTTAATCAGGCTTTTTACCATCCAAGAATGAATTGATGGTAGAAATCTGTGTTTGGTTATTTTCATCTTGCTCCACTGTATACTTACTATAATAGTTTTCTACCGAAGCCATGGTGTTGCCAAACAAATCCAAGTTTCTTCTAACATAGGCAGGTACTGCATCAAACTCTACACCAGGATCTGAACCATTGTTAATATTGAAGGATAAATTTCTTAATTTTTGGATACGCTCAGCCACTTTTCGTCTTTGCTCTTCTGAATTATCTAATGAGATATCAAAACTTAAATGCTGTGGTCTGTTTTGTTGCGCTCCTGCTGATTCTTCACGCATGACCAATTGCATAGTAGGCGCTTCTTCGGTATTCATTTCTACATTTCTAAATGAGGTCTCTAAATTTTCTGTTTCAGCTATTTCTGCAGGTTCAATTGCTTCAAAAACGACAGTGTTAACTGGTGCTTCAACGATGGCTGTAATAATTGGCTCAGATGCTGCTTCAACTTCTGGTTCAGCTTCGGCATAAATATTCATTGGCTTATTCAATACAAATGCGGTGTTGAAAATTGGTGCTTCCTCCTCTTCCATATTCAATTCAAATACTTCAGCAGATGCTTCTAATACTTCTTCATTTGCTTCAATTACCACTTCTTGAATGATCATCTCCTCAACAACAACTTCTTCTTCAACAGATGCTTCTAATTCTATAGCTTGTACAATTACTTCTTCTTCAAAAATTGTTTCCTCTTCTTCGTCAAAATCTGGAGTTGAAACATATACATTACTCATTTCGGTTACAACAAACTCTTGCATTGTAGGTGCTAAATCATCCAATGTAATCTCGTCATCTTGCATTGGAATTTCAACTTCATCTAATGTAATTTCGACCTCATCCAATATTGCTGCATCTTCTGTAGGTGCTGTTGCAGTTGGTTCAATTGGAGCCGTTTGTTCTGATTGCTCTGATTGTAAAGTCATCATTATTTTTTCTTCCATTGGTGCTTCTACTTCCTTCACTGCTTCTTTCTTAAATGGATCTTTATGTTCAAATCCAGTTGCAATTAAAGTAATACCTAATTTTTCACCTAAGGTTTCGTCATAGCCCATACCCATGATCACATCACTATGTTCACCTGTACGCGCACGTAAAATAGTATTGATACTTTCTAATTCATCCATACTACATTCATATTCCCCTTCGGCACTATTGATATTCAATAAAATCCATTTTGCACCTTTGATATCATTGTCATTCAACAATGGTGAATTCAAAGCTTCTTCGATAGCTCTTTCTGCTCTATTTTCTCCAGCAACTTCTGCCTTACCTAAAATTGCAACACCTCCGTTCTTCATAACTGTACAAACATCCGCAAAATCAACAATGATATGACCGCGGCTGTTGATCACGTCTGTAATACATTTTGCTGCAGTAGCCAATACATTGTCTGCTTTAGTGAATGCTTCTTTCATTTTCAAATTACCATACTGTACACGCAATTTGTCATTTGAAATCACCAATAAAGTATCTACATAAGGTTTCAATTCATTGATTCCTTCTTCGGCTTGCTTTTGACGACGTGGTCCTTCAAAACCAAATGGAGTCGTCACAATACCTACGGTTAAAATGCCTAAATCTTTACAAATTTTTGCAATGATTGGCGCACCACCTGTTCCAGTTCCACCCCCCATTCCCACTGTGATGAATGCCATTTTGGTATTCACTTCTAATATTTTTTTGATCTCTTCTAAAGATTCTTCGGTCGCCATTTTGCCAACAGAAGGATCCGCACCAGCACCCAAACCTTGGGTCAAATGTGGTCCTAATTGAATTTTATTAGGTACTTGGCTTTGTTCAATCGCCTTAGAATCCGTATTGCATATGATAAAATCTACCCCTTCAATATCTTGTTGAAACATGAAGTTAACGGCATTGCTTCCTCCTCCGCCAACACCAAGTACTTTGATGATGGATGATTTTTGTTTAGGTAAGTCAAATTGTATCATTCGAAATTGTTTTTTTTGTTAGGTTAGTTAGTCGTAATTAGATCTAAATTACTCAATTTCAATCGATTATATTCTATAAGTTATAAACGATATGTGGGTAATTTTTATGCTAAAGGTTTATCTTCTTCTTCGTTAAAAATTTCGATTAAGTTGTTCTTGAAACGATCCCAGAACTTACTTTTTCTTTTTTCAATTTGCTCCTCCGAAACTGTTGTTACAACTTGTTGTGGATGATTTCTGTTAGCAGTATTTGGATGATTAGAAACTCCATTATTGACTGTTAATGCCTTAGGCACTTCCACCTTTTTATGGGTTTCTGTAAACACTTTATAATTTTGCTCATAATCATTGTATCCTTTTAAGATCAATCCAATACATGTTGAATACATTGGTTTCTTTAATTCATCAATATGATTAGGTGCTAAATGTTCATTTGGCAATCCAATTCTCGCATTCAAGCCAGTAATATATTCAGTTAATTGAATCAAATGTTTTAATTGTGATCCTCCACCAGTCAAGATGACACCGCCATTCAACATACGGCTATCCAATCCAACTTGTTTTAAATGGTAAGTCACAAAATCAAGAATTTCACTCATTCTCGCTTGAATAATTGCAGCTAAATTCTTTACGCTAATTTCTTTTGCAGGCATCCCTTTTAAACCAGGGATGGTTACATAAGCATTTGCTTTTGCTTCATCAGATAATGCACTTCCAAATTGTACTTTCATCGCTTCGGCTTGGCTTTTTAATACCCCCAATCCCATTCTAATGTCATTGGTAATATTTTCGCCACCAAATGGAATCACAGCAGTATGTTTTAAAATACCTTCGTAGAATACCGCAAGGTCACTTGTACCACCACCGATATCTAAAATAGCAACACCCGCTTCCATATCAATATCGCTCATCACAGCACTAGCAGATGCCAATGGCTGAAGTACTAAATCTTTTGTAATCAATCCACTTCGCTCTACAGAACGATTGATATTTCTAATTGCATTTCTGTCTCCTGTAATGATGTGGAAATTGGCGCCCACTTTAACACCATTCACCCCAACTGGATCCTTGATATTTTGGTTATTATCTACATGAAACTCTTGAGGAATCACATCAATGATTTGATCGCCTGCAGGAATAAATGTTTTTCTTTGGTTATTG